>REAQ01000035.1 GCA_004294195.1 Sphingobacteriales bacterium
AATCAAATTAATTCAATTTTTTCCGACTCATATTTTTTCTTAATCCTTGGAAAAAACATTTCTATTTCTACTAAATCAACCTTTTTATTCAACCTTTCTTCTAAATCAACAAGATAACCTGCTAATTTAAAATACGATATTTTAGTGTTTGGTAAAATAGAGAATGCCAAATCAATATCGCTATCTTCATTAGCTTTTCCCGTTGCATAGCTTCCAAAAAGATGAACTTTATTTACAGGCTTATCTTTAAAATAATCTGCAACTACTTGTTTAATATAATCTTTGTTTAAAATCATTTGCCAAAATACAAAATTACTCCTCCTGTTACCAACATATTAAATAATGCTAAAGGAATTAAAATTTTCCAACCCAAGTGCATTAATTGATCATATCTAAAACGTGGAATCGTCCACCTTACCCACATAAAGAAAAACAGAAACGCTACGATCTTTGTCAGCAACATCAATGTTCCCAACACCGTCACAATATTCGTCCCCCACTTCTCAGACAACGCAACCTAATTCACAAACGGGATATCATAACCGCCAAAGAAAAGCGTAGCCATTAACGCACTGCTCATGATCATATTGATATACTCCGCAAAGAGATAGAATCCGAGTTTCATGGAAGAATACTCCTGGTGGTATCCGAAGTTCAGTTCATTTTCCGCTTCGGGCAGGTCAAATGGCGTCCTGTTCGTTTCAGCAAAAGCGCAGATCAGGAAGATCAGGAAGCCCAATGGCTGGTACAATACGTTCCACATACCATTGCTCATCTGCTGCTCTACGATTGTTTTCAAACTCAAGGATCCGGTTAACATCAACAGCGCTATCAACGAAAGACCCATCGCCAATTCATAAGAGATGATTTGTGATGCACCACGCACTGCCGCAATCAATGAGAATTTATTGTTAGACGCCCAGCCTCCAATCATGATACCATATACACCCATGCTCACCACACCAAAGATGTATAGCACACCAATATTAATGTCGGCAATCTGCAGGTCAACGATCCTATCGAATATTTCCAGTTTGCCCCCCCAGGGAATCACGGCACTGGTCATCATCGCCGTGATCATCGCCAGGTTTGGACCGAGGATAAACAACCACTTATTTGAGGTCAGCGGAATGATCTCCTCTTTCATGATCATCTTCACACCATCTGCCAACGGCTGCAGTAAACCAAATGGTCCGCTTCGGTTGGGACCACGTCTATCCTGCAATACTGCGGCAACCTTTCTTTCCGCAAAAGTTGTATACAATGCAATGCCCAATGCCGCCAGAATCACCACCACAATGAGGCCAAATTTTTCCAGGAACATCGCGATATCTATAGCAATCATCATGGCTTAGACGGGTTTATGGCTTTCCCCTTTGTATCAAACACATCAGAGGTTGCCGGTCCGGGAATGGCGCTTAGGTCCACGCCAGGTTTATTCACTTCGCTAACCGTATGGATGTCAAACAACAATTTAGGATCCCGTCCACCCATCACTTCTTTGATCGTCTCCTTAGGACGCACCGTATCCACATAGTGCCCCTGTGAAATCACAGACTGCCTGCTGATCTTTGTTGGTCCTTCTATCACCCAGTCGTTAATATGTTTCTTCTCAAATCTGCAGGTATTGCAGATCCATTCGTTTACTTCGCCCCACTCATCTTTCCGCGCAGTCACCCTCAGCACTTCTTCACCACGTTGCCAAAGTGTTACTTTACCGCAACACTTATCGCAGTCCCTGTGTGCTTCCACCGGCTTGGTGAACCACACCCTGTTCTTGAAACGGAAAGTTCTGTCGGTCAATGCACCCACCGGACAAACATCGATCACATTTCCGATGAAATCATTGTCGAGCGATTTCTCGATATAAGTAGCAATTTCCGAATGGTCTCCTCTTGAAAGTACACCATGCACGCGTTTATTGGTCACCTGGTCTGCCGTGAACACGCAGCGATAACACAAAATGCAGCGCGTCATATGCAGCTGGATATATGGACCGAGGTCGTGCTTATCAAACGTGCGCCGTTTGAACGCATAACGGGTACCTTCAGCACCATGGTCATAGCCCAGATCCTGCAAATGACATTCACCAGCCTGATCGCAAATAGGACAATCCAATGGATGATTGAGCAATAAGAACTCCACCACGCCTTTCCTTGCATCTATAACCCGCTCGCTGGTGATGTTCTTCACTTCCATACCATCCATTACGGTGGTACGACAGCTCGCCACTAATTTGGGCATCGGCCGTGGATCGGCCGCACTGCCCTTGCTTACTTCCACGAGACAGGTCCGGCATTTACCACCAGATCCTTTCAGCTTGGTGTAATAGCACATCGCCGGAGGCGCAACATCTCCCCCAACCTGCCGCGCAGCCTGAAGAATGGTAGTGCCCGGCTCAACATCAATGCTGATGTTGTCTATGGTTACCTTAAACATTTTTTTCTCTTCTGCCATATAACTATTTCAGTGACTACAGGTTTTCATGGTAAAAATGAACCACATCACCCCGTAGCTTGTTTTTATAACCTTGAGAAGCAAAAGCTTCAAAAATCTGCGAACGATATTCCGCTCCCACTTCCAACTGATGAAACTCTATCATCCAGTATTTCCCTTTGCCCAAACACTCCGGTGTAAGCGAAAGATCTGCCAATAATTTCCATTCTGCACCCTCAATATCCATCTTCACCAAATCCCATGAAACACCTAACAAGCTTCTCATTGAAATCACTGGAACCTCTAACCCCTCACCCTCATCCCTCACCCTCGCATTTACAACCCCACTGCTACTCAACCTCTGTTTTCCATCCTGCACCCCAACAGCCTCCTGATGATGTTCCGCTTCCGGAAGATTGTTACGAAGCAACTGAAAGCAGTTGCCAGCAGGCTCATACATCACCAGCCGCTTCAGGCTTTTAAAGCGTTGTACAAAATACAGCCCTGCAATTCCCTGATTAGCACCCAGATCAAGGATGGAAGTTGGTTGCATATGAACCATCGGCTCATATACCTTATCCAGCAATACTTCTTTCAGGATGAACTGCGAAGCCGCATCGTTACACAACTCTACATTCCGTCCCGCAAGCGCTACCACTATTGTGGAGACATCCGGTTTAACATTGAGCTTCCATTTCATGCTGCACAATGCCAGCGCAACCATTTTCCGGTCTGCCCATGGCAACTTGTGCTGTAAAAGAACTGCTATGATGTCCCACAAAGCCCGTGGGATCTTCATCCATTTCATTAAGCAGGCACGTGAATGGGATCGGCATAATGCGCAAGTCCATAGTTGCGTCGTTGTGCCTCCTCTGGATTATTCACATGCCACTCAAACTCATCACGGAAATGACGGATCGCTGCAGCAACGGGCCATGCGGCGGCGTCACCAAGCGGACAGATCGTATTTCCTTCAATCTTACGCTGTATATCCCACAACAGATCAATATCACTCATCTTCCCTTTTCCGTATTCAAGACCATGCAGGATTTTTTCCATCCAGCCGGTTCCTTCTCTGCAAGGTGAACATTGGCCACAGCTCTCATGACGGTAAAATCTTGCAAGCGTTAATGTGTTGCGCACCACACACTGGTCCTCATCAAACACAATAAATCCACCAGATCCCATCATTGAACCAGTGGCAAAGCCTCCGTCTGAAAGACTTTCATAGTTCATCATCCTCGTCTCCCCTTTGGCTGTCTTCAACAGCAGGTTCGCAGGAAGAATGGGGACCGATGAACCGCCTGGGATACAAGCTTTAAGCTTCTTCCCGTTGGGGATCCCACCACAAAATTCATCGCTGAAAATAAACTCCTCAACGGAGTTTGTCATATCGATCTCATAGACACCAGGCTTGTTGATATTACCACAGGCCGAGATCAGTTTGGTACCGGTTGATTTGCCAACACCGATCTTCGCATACTCTTCACCACCATCGTTAATGATGGGCACTACCGCAGCAATGGTCTCAACATTGTTCACCACCGTAGGCCTGTCCCACAAACCTTTCACGGCAGGGAATGGTGGCTTGATACGAGGATTACCACGCTTGCCTTCCAGCGATTCCAGCAGGGCCGTTTCTTCGCCACAGATATAGGCACCTGCACCACGCTGCACATGCACCATGCAATCAAACCCGGAACCGAGAATATTTTTTCCTAGGAAACCATTGTTCTCTGCCTCGGTAATCGCTTGTTCAAGGATGTCTACGATCCAGGCATATTCCCCACGGATGTAGATATACGTATCGTTACTGCCCAAGGCATATGATGACACAATCAATCCCTCAATCAGTAAATGCGGAAGGAATTCCATAAGGTACCGGTCTTTGAACGTACCCGGTTCAGATTCATCAGCATTGCAAACCAGATGTCTGGGCACTCCTTCTGGCTTGGCAAGGAAACTCCATTTCATACCGGCAGGGAAGCCTGCACCACCTCTTCCTCTGAGGCCACTTTTCTTGACTTCCTCCGTCACCTGGTCAGGACTCATCGTCTTCAACGCCTTCTCCACACTGCGGTAGCCGCCTTCCTTCCGATATACATCGAAGTAACGGATACCTTCTACATGAGCCTTTTCTAATAATAGTTTTCGTCCCATAATTTATACGGTCAAAATTATCTTTTGACTTTTACATTTTCTTCAACATGTATTTTTCACTCAGCTTACCCTCGATCTTCTTTCCATCCATACCCAGCTGGATCAGCGAACTGTCTGTTTTGATGTACATCGATGGGGCATCGGTTCTACCCATCAGGTGTATGGTATCATTACCATGCATCATCCATTTGCCCGACTCATTGAATTCATTTGAACCAGGTCCTTTCGAAGGACGTTTATCATAAATGATATGCATGCTCCAGGTGCTGTCAGATTTCAAGGTCAGTTCCGTCTGGATACCCGCGCAATCTGCACAGGGCAGCGTACCCGCATAATTGGTGGTTGTTATGGCTGGCGTAGAAACAACGGTATCAGCTACTACGGAATCCATTACAGTAGGTTTATCTTCCGTAACCTGTTGGTTTCCGCAAGAAGCCAGCATGAATAAAGAACCGATCGCAAACAATTGCTTTATCATGGTTAATTGTTTTTCGCAGCGTTGGTGCGGCACTCCTGAATGATGGCGTCTACTTTCTCTTTCGTCAGGTGCTCCCGATAATGGTTACCGAGTTGCATCATTGGTGCATAGCCACAAGCCCCCAGGCACTCTACCGTTTTCAACGTGAACATACCGTCCCTGGTAGTTTCCCCTACACCGATCTGCAGCGTAGACTTGATGTAATCAATGATTGCATCTGAACCACGCAACATACAAGGACCTGTTTGGCAAACCTCAAATACATAATGCCCTACCGGTTTCAGGTTGAACATGCTGTAGAAAGTGGCTACCTCATACACCTCAATAGGTTCCAGTTTGAGCAGGCCCGCCACATAGTCCATCGCGTCAGGGCTCAGCCAACCGCCAAATTCATCCTGTGCCAGGTGCAGCAAGGGGATCAAGGCACTCTTTTGCTTTCCTTCCGGATAGCGGGCGATGAGCCTCTCTGCTTCTTTCTTCGTTGCTTCAGAAAAATGTATCATTAATACTATTGTCTTTCTTCCTTAATTGCCGCACTGCCGCATTACCACATTACCATCACGCGTCCATTTCACCGGCGATCAAATTCAAACTACTCATGGTCACAATCGCATCACTCAACATCGCCCCGTTTACCAATTCAGGATAGCTCTGGTAGTAAATGAAACAAGGCCTCCTGAAATGCAATCTGTACGGACTTCTTCCACCATCACTGATCAGGTAGAATCCCAACTCACCATTGCCACCTTCAACTGCCTGATACACTTCGCCAGCTGGAATGGCCGTTTCACCCATCACAATTTTGAAGTGATATATCAGCGCTTCCATCTTCGTATATACATCTGCTTTTTCTGGCAGGTAATAGTCGGGCACATCCGCGTGATAAACATCGGCTTCTGTACCTTTGAATTCCTGTACTTTACGGAGTGCCTGCTCAATGATCTT
>REAQ01000338.1 GCA_004294195.1 Sphingobacteriales bacterium
ATAAAAGCGCACCACAAAGCGGGCAATGCCCCCCAAAACCTCAGTAGCAACGAAATTACGTGTTTGATGCGCGACAAACGGGGGCGCATTTGGATTGGTACTCGAATGGGCGGAATTTCTATTTATAACCCAGATAATCAGAGCTTTATCCACATAAAACACAACAAAAACGACAACCGAACCCTATCCGAAAACAACGTATGGCAGCTTTACGAAGACCAGCAGGGCATTGTGTGGGTGGGACTGAGTGGGCAAGGTATCAATAAGTATGACCCGCTTAAATTTCAGTTTGAGTTGATTCAAAAAGAAGATAATCGGCCCAATAATACGCTGCCCGACAACATGATTTTTAGGCTTTTTGGACAAAAAGACGATTTGTACATCGGCACCGAATCAGGTGGAATAGCGCGTTATTCAGTCAAAAATCGCCAGTTCTTGCCTTTTTTGAGCCGCCTCAAAGACCCCCATAATAGCCTCACCAAAGAGATTCGGAATATTCTGACCGACCACGAAAACAATCTCTGGATTGCCAACTGGAAAGGGCTTTGCAAGATTGACGTAACGCGCGGAAGCGTAGAGGCCTATCCGCTTTTGGAACAACGAAAAATAAAGTACCTGTTTGACGCAAAACTGATTGAAAACGGGCTACAAAAAGAAGAAATTTGGGTGGGAGGCGAAGAAATACTCAAACGATTTGATTTGCGCTCAAAAACTTGGAAAAACTGGCAAGACTTGCCCGCTTTGGCCGCCATTGCCAGCTATACCATTCGGCATATTTACCAAGATACTTACGCCAACATTTGGCTCGGAACGCTCGAGCATGGATTGTTTCATTACAACGTGAAGACGGGCAAGATTACCAATTTTGACGCAAAGCGGGGCCTCACGTGTACCAATATCCGTTCTTTTTGTGAAAACAATCGCACGCTTTGGGTAGGCACCGACTGCGGGCTTTTTGAAATAGATATGCCGCTCTTGACTACCCGCAGGCACTACACCACTGCCAACGGCCTGCCCAACAACGTGATTTACAGCATTTTAGACGACGGAAACCACCTGTGGTTGAGTAGCAATAGCGGATTGACCCGCTTTTCGCGTGGGGGCGGCGTTGTTAAAAATTATGACCAAAACGACGGCCTGCAAAGCAACGAATTTAACACCAGCGTATGTTACAAACATCCCGATAGTACGCTGTTTTTTGGTGGCGTAAACGGAATCAATCGCTTCAAAGTCAGCGATTTAGTGGCCAATAAATTTGTGCCGCCCGTTAAAATTACCAAAATAATGGTCGTGGACAGTGTATATGCCCCCAATCTGTCGGTGGTGGTGCTCAAACACGACCAAAACTTTATAGCGTTTGAATTTACCGCCCTCAATTTTTCTAATACTGCCAAAAACCAGTACCAATACCAGCTCGAAGGCATTGACAAACGTTGGATAAATAGTGCGCATGGGCGCACGGTCAATTATGCCCAATT
>REAQ01000036.1 GCA_004294195.1 Sphingobacteriales bacterium
AAGGTCTCTTTCACATCACCGGGCTGCTCTGGGAGCCATTGGATCTGGGCCTTTTTACCGGTCACCTTTTCCAGCGCCTGCACCATTTCCAGCAATTGCACGGGCCTGCTGCTCCCGATATTGAAAATGGTTTCTTTTCCTTCATAATCCAATGCAGTATAGAATCCTTTCACGATGTCAGAGACATAGGTATAATCGCGCCGGGTTTTCCCGTCACCGAACAAACTCAGCGGTTTGCCTTCTGTGATCTGCTGATAGAATTTATGGATGGCGAGATCCGGCCGTTGGCGTGGACCAAACACCGTGAATAATCTTAATGCTATGAATTGAATACCGTGAAGATGGCTATACACCTGGCCCATATCTTCAGCGGCCAGTTTGCTGGCGGCGTAAGGACTGATGGGCTTCAGGTCAAAATCATCTTCGGACCAAGGCACTCTTGGATTATTCCCATACACACTGCTTGAGGAGGCAAATACAAATTTGCGGACGCGGTTGATCCTCGCAAATTCCAGCAGGTTCAAGGTACCCATGACATTGGTCTGGTAGTAATCCTGCGCATTTTCGATGCTCGGCCGTACACCTGCTTTTGCCGCCAGGTGGAAGATGGCATCGAAAGTAATTTTTCGAAAACGATACGTCAGCTCAGCAGCTTGCGTGGTTCGGATATCCAGTTCATGAAAATGAAAGGAGGGCTGTTCACGGCACCATTGCAGGTTCAGGAGTTTCGCAACGGGGTCATAAAATGGATCGAGGTTATCGATACAATGCACCTCATGCCCGTCTTTCAACAGCGTCTCCGCCAGATTACTTCCAATGAATCCGGCTCCGCCGGTCAACAGTATGGTCATGTTGGTTTGAATGGGTGAAGGTATGAAAGTTCAGAGGATTACCTTTGTGCCATGGGAAGTTTTCAAATTGGCGTATCCCACGGCCTTAGTGAGATTGAACAGGCATGTTGGGAGATGATGGAAAATGCATCAAAGAACAGACACGCAGGCATGCACCATATGGTAGTGGGTACGGTACGGGAGGGCAAGCCGGAGATCAGAACGGTCATACTAAGAGGTGTGAGCAGGGAAGAACGGCGCGTCTTTTTTCATACGGATAGCCGGAAGGAAATGTTCACGGATATGTCATCCGGTGAACCTATCAGTCTGTTGGTGTACGATCAGCAATTACGTTCACAGATCAGAATGAAAGGCCATGCGATAGTCCACCATATGGATGAACTATGTAAGCAGAGATGGGCGAAGACCGCAGATTACAGCAGGAGGAGTTACCTGCAGCCGGGTGTGCCCGGGTTGCCCGCGGAGTCACCGGAATTGCCAGACAAACTGCGTGATTTTTCATACACCCTTGAAGAAAGCGAAGTAGGTTTCAACAATTTCGTGGTCATGGAGTGCGTGATAGATAATATGGACTGGTATTTTGCGCATCATCAGGGGAACAGGCGTGCCAATTTTGGATATGAGGGAAGGGCGCTTGTTCATGCCCGTTGGCTAAATTCTTAATCCTATAACCTCGCTTATTCATGCAAGAGATCAGACATCTATTCAACAAACTGTTTCATTACCTGAGGCTTCGCCTGACAAGGGTGCAGTATGTTATGATGGTAGCGGTCTTGGTTGGATTGATGAGTGGCCTGACAGCAGTTTTGTTAAAGACGATCGTGCATTTTCTCCAACGTTTGATTGAAGGGGCTACCATTTCAAGATTCTTCTACCTTTTGTTTCCGGTGTTTGGGATCCTGATCTGTGTGATCATCGTACAAAAATTCTTCCAGGGAAGGATAGAGCGCGGCATTGCGATGGTGCTCAGGCATATCGCCGGACAATCATCTTATATTCCAAGGAAGCATACTTATCAGCATGTAGTCACCAGCGCGGTTACTGTGGGCCTGGGGGGCTCCGTGGGGCTGGAAGCACCTATTGTGGCAACAGGATCAGCCATCGGTTCAAATATTGCGCGGTGGAGTGATTTGAACTACCAGGAAAGAACCCTGCTCATCGCCTGTGGTGCAGCAGCAGGTATTTCAGCTGCTTTCAATGCGCCCATTGCAGGCGTGATCTTTGCCACTGAAGTGTTGCTCGTGGATACGGTGGTGAGTTATTTTATCCCCTTGATCATTTCTTCAGTGGTAGGCGTGCTTTGTTCTAAAATGATCCTTCAGGAAGGGCTGCTATTCAATTTTGTGTATATGCAGCACTTCAACTACCATAATGTACCCTTTTATATGCTGTTAGGTGTGCTCGCTGGTTTTTCTTCCTTGTATTACGCCAAAGCTTTCAAATGGTCTGAAACACAACTTGAACATCTAAAATGGAATGTGTATCTAAAAGCAGTAGTGGGCGGGTTGATGCTGGTAATTCTCTATCTCGTGTTACCTCCTTTGTTTGGTGAAGGATACGAAAGCGTTAAAAAGGTGGCCAATGATTCCCTGCAACCAACAGCTGATATTGCAAATATATTTGGCGTACTTGGTTCGGAATGGGGTATGATCCTTTTCAGTGCGTTGATCGTATTGTTCAAACCCATCGCTGCTGGTATTACCATTGGCGGTGGTGGTAATGGCGGTAATTTTGCCCCGTCTCTTTTCACGGGGTCTTTTCTTGGTTTCTTCTTTTCGCGACTGATCAACAATACCGGGTGGGTTAATATTCCCGTTGGCAACTTCAGCCTTGTTGGGATGGCGGGTGTCTTGAGCGGCGTGATGTATTGCCCGCTTACGGCGGTGTTCCTGATTGCTGAGTTGGCAAATGGGTATGAGCTATTCATCCCGTTGATGATCGTTTCATCGATCTCTTTTTTTATTGTAAAAAGTTATGAGCGCTATTCTATGGATACCAAGGCGCTGGCACTCTCCGGCAGGATATTTACCCACCAAAAAGAAAAAAATATTCTTACCACCATCAGCCTGAAAGATATTCTTGCTGCTGAGCATCAAAGTATTTGTATCGATAAGAAATTGAGGGATCTGGTAGAAGTAGTGAAGGGGAGCGACGACAATGTTTTTGCTGTGCACGATCAGAAAGGGAGGTTTGCCGGTATCATTGAATTAAACGATGTGCGGCAGAAACTTTTTCAGACGGAGGAATACGATAAATTGTCTGTGAAAGCATTGATGAAAAAACCGCCCGAGACATTGAAGGAGGGCGAGAGTATGACGGCTGTAATGGAGAAATTTGATACCACCCGAAGTTGGTACCTGCCGGTACTTGATCATGAACGTAAACTATTGGGTTTTGTCTCCAAATCTGTCCTTTTTGCCAAATATCGTGAGGCCTTATCCGCAGCTGGCGATCTGTATGAGTAAAGCAGTATTTTAAAAAGAATGAATATTTATTGTTTATCAATAAATATTTGTAATATTGCAGTGAAATCATCACTGTACTATGGCACAACAAAATTCATGGATCCTGAAAGTCACACATGTGTTGACCTGGATCGTTTTCATTGGTCTTTGCGTTAATGCGGGCACCATTCTCACCTCTTATACTTTAAGTGCGTTTGTTAACCCTGCTGCTGCATCAAACTTGATGCTGGGATTGGATTTGTCCGCCCTTCGGTCGGCCGGAAAGGTAGAGTATCATATTATGGTTTGGGGAATCATAGTGGTGACCGTTCTTGAAGCCACCTTGTTTTACAAATTGCTCCAGATGTTCAAGAAGATCGATTTTCAAAACCCTTTTCGGGAAACCATCGGCAAGCTGATTTTACATATGAGTGTGATCTCACTGATAGTGGGTATTTTAAGTAAACAGATGGCTGGATTTGCGGAACACTATATCAGCAAGGGCCTTAGTTTTCCAAAGCTTTCTGAGCATATTGGGCATGGCGATGTCTTCCTTTTTTTTGCAGGGATATTGTTTGTGATCTCCACCATCTTCAAGAAAGGAATTGAATTACAAACAGAAAACGAACTAACCGTTTAAGGTATGCCCATAATTGTGAATCTCGATGTTATGATGGCTAGGCGAAAAATGTCGCTCAACACCTTGTCGGAGAAAGTGGGCCTCACCTTATCCAACCTTTCTATTCTCAAGACAGGCAAAGCAAAAGCGATACGCTTCAGCACCTTAGAAACCATTTGCCAGGTGCTGGACTGCCAGCCGGGGGATATCCTTGAATACCGGGAGGAAGAATAAAAAGACTTTGTGACAAACTGAATACATCGGCGTATCACTATTGTATACAGCCGAACAGGCCCATCGTTTCTATTAACAATTAAATATCAGCACATGAAAAAAAATCCATTGCATGGGATCAGGACCCTTATGCTCTTTACGGTCCTTTTCTTAACAGCTTGCCGCGACAATAATGCCAGTGCACAACAGGGGAAGTCTGCAACAGTTAAACCACCTGCTACGGATATCCATACGGCTGTGGCTACGGGTAAACTGGATCTGGTGCAACAGCACATCAATGCAGGTACAGACATCAACCTGAAAGATCCGATGGGTGGATCGAGTCCATTGATCACCGCGGCTTTGTATGATCAACGCGAGATTGCAGCTTACCTGATCAAGGCTGGCGCTAAGATTAATGTTCAGAACAATGATGGGTCAACTGCTTTGCATGTGGCGGCATTCTTTTGCAAACCGGAGATCCTCAAGATTCTATTGACAGCAGGTGCGGATAAGCAAATCAAAAATAAATATGGAGACACGCCGCTGAAAATTGTCTCAGCTCCATTCAGTGAGGTGAAGGGGATCTATGCGCAGATGAAGCAGATGCTGGAGCCCATTGGTGTGAAGATCGATTTAGTTCAGGTAGAAAAACTGCGGCCTGAGATGGCGGCTATGTTGAAATAGAATAGCCATGCAAACGAGAAGATATGATATCGATGCCATGCGCGTCATAGCCATCGGCTTGTTACTGATCTATCATACAGCGATCTGTTTTCAACCCTGGGGTGCCATGATCGGATTTTTAGTGGCACCCCGCGGATGGCCGGAGATCTGGCCCGCGATGACTATGCTGAATGTATGGCGGATCCCATTATTGTTTTTTGTTTCCGGCATGGGTTTGCAAATGGCGATGCGCCGTCGCACCCTTAAACAGATATGGCTCGATAGGTGTAAACGCATCGGCATCCCGCTTTTGTTTGGTAGTTTGGTGGTGGTGCCCTTGCAGACGATGATCATTCTGAACTACTATCAGGTACCGATTGCGTACATGCCTGGCATGGCTCATCTTTGGTTCCTGGGAAATATTCTCGTGTATGCGTTGGTGTTAGCTCCATTATCTTATCTTCTGCCAGAAGCGGTCAGGGCTTACTTTCAGAAGTCAAGCTCCAGAGTGTTTGGCGGTATGGCATTACTTGTTTTGATTATGTTGGCACTGTTGGCAGAGGCTATTGTCTTGGATGCCCGTCCTTTTGAATTGTATGCATTTACACTGCACGGTTGGGTGTTGGGTTTTATCGCTTTTACGGGCGGTTACCTCATGATGGCTGCTGATGAAAAGCTGTGGCTGATTTTAAGGAAAAGTAAATGGCTGCTGTTGGCACTTGCATTTTGTTTGTTTGTAAAGCGGGTGTATCCATCACTTATTGTTGCAGATGCAGTGATGCTTTCCCTGGAATCCACCCTGTGGATATTTGGAGTCTTTGGTATCGCCAATACCTATCTGAACAAGCCTTCTTTATTTCTTGCCAAATGGAAAGAAGCAGCTTATCCCGTATATATACTTCACATGTTTTTCCTGCACCTCGGATCCGTACTCTTGTTTCCACTGCAGTTGCTTGCACCTTTAAGTTTTGGAATTCTTTTGCTTTTTGTTCTGATCTGTAGTGTCCTGTTCTATCGTTATGGCACACGTAGATACAAATGGACAAGTTGGATGTTTGGAAAATAGAGATGCCATTGCCGCATTACCGCACTGCCACATTGCCAAATTGACTAAGTGGTCCCGTCAGGAATCGAACCTGAATCCAGGGCTTCGGAGACCCTTATACTATCCATTGTACTACGGGACCGGATTATATGCCGGAGGCAAATAATCAAT
>REAQ01000037.1 GCA_004294195.1 Sphingobacteriales bacterium
TCAAAATAATGATGCAACTCCGGAGAGATATATCCGATGTTACGCTTGATGTCCCATATGGATTCGCCTGAACCTTTCCGTTTGTCGAACAACCAGATCTTTTGCGAAAATGCCTGAGGGTTGTCTGCGCTGATCAGCGATAATAGTGTGGACTTGCCTGATCCATTATGTCCCAACACGGCCCAGCACTCTCCAGCCTTCACCGTCCAGTTGATATGATCAAGAATAATTTTATCACCATATTGAATAGTCACATCTTCCATCCGCACAGCCTCTTCAAACGGAGGAAAAACATATGCAGGCGGAATCTCTTTCACATGAAGACCTACTCCCTCCTCCCTACTCCCTACGCCCTTTCTTTCAAGGTTTTCCAACAACACCCCACCATCCAGATAATAGGTTTTATGTATGCCCGATGGCAACTCTCCCCCGCCTGTTACAAGGATCAATTGTATGCCTTTCTGCATCAGCGCATTCAATAGATCATTCAGCATTTCTCTTGCAGCCGCATCCAGTCCTATGTATGGACTATCCAACAAAATCCAATCAGGTTCTTCTAAAATTGCTTCCGCAATCTGAAATCGTTTATGCTCACCGTTAGACAGTTGGATCAATCTGGTATCTGCGCGATGTGATATACCAACGCTCTTCAACACTTCAGCTATACGCGCCTCCTCCTTACCCCTCACCCTTAACTCTTCCACAACTGTTCTTGAATCATCCGCATCAAAAGAATTGAACCGTTGCTGGTAATAGAAATCAGATTGGTTGGATAAATTATTAAATCGATGTTGCCTCGAGATGATAAATAACTTTGGCTTCTCAGGATGGAAGCTGATGGAGCCTCTGTAAAAAATCTGATTGGCAAGGGCCTTCAACAAAGTCGTTTTACCTGACCCGGAAGAACCTATCACCGCAAGGCTTTCGCCTGACAGCAAAGAAAAAGAAACCGATGATAGTATAGATCGCCCACCCAGGCTCACACTCACACCCTCAACTTCCAGCGCAGGCTTATTGCTTTCAATGATTTGTGTCTGCATTTCTGCGCGTAATTTAATTAACTTGCCCCAAGATCAGCATTGCACAAAATTATTCGACAGACGATCATATTTGCCCTCCTTACTTCCCTTGCAGTTCCACTTCAAAGCCAGGATAGTATACCTACATCAAATTTCAAATTAGGACTGTCGGCATATTTTGAAAGCTACTACAGCTATGATTTCAGCAAGCCTCCGGACCACAACAGGCCTTGGTTCCTGTATAATTTCAATAGAGCCGGGAAGCCTGCAGTCAATTTTGCTTTCGCAAAGCTATCGATCACCCATTCAAAGATTCGTGCCAACCTTGCATTGGCAACCGGTACTTATGTGCGGGCCAACTATGCGGGTGAACCAAATTGGGCCAAGCCCCTTCTTGAGGCCAATGCGGGACTGAAACTTGCAAAGAAAAAGGACCTGTGGATTGACGCAGGAATTCTTCCATCACATATTGGCTTTGAATCCGCAACAGGAAAAGAAAACTGGACCCTGTCCAGAAGTATGGTTGCTGAAAACTCCCCATACTTTGAAACAGGCATCAGATTAAGTTATCGCTCACCCAATGCAAAATGGTATATGGCATCACTCCTGCTGAATGGTTGGCAAAGAATTACCCAACAAAAAGGCAGTAGTCTGATTAACGGTGGCGTTCAGGTAACATACACGCCTTCTGATAAACTAACCCTCAACTACAGCAATTTCATTGGCATGCCAGAAAAGGATAGTTTGAATATCCACCGGACTTATCATAATCTTTATGCCGTCAGTCAACTCAATAAAATATTGGGTATCACCTTTGGATTTGATCTGGGAACGGATCGATATGCATACAATAAGACCACCAAAACATGGTTTACGCCCGTTCTCATCACCAGGATAAAACTAGATAAGCAATGGGCAATTGCATTTCGTACAGAGTATTATGCAGATAAATCAGGTGCATTGATTGTTACGAATACGCCAAACGGATTTCGCTCTTTTGGTGCCTCGGCTAACGTCGACTTCTCATGGAAAAAATTTGCTCTATTCCGCGCTGAATATCGCCTGTTTAATAGTACGGATCCGATTTTCTATGGCAACCCTTCACTATCCACGAACAATCAGGCGATAACATTTACCGCAGCTTTTTGGTACTAGCTTTTTATTTTGTAAGTATGTATATGACATGGAAAGCTGATCCCTACTAACTCACTTGTTAACCTTTTTTATCATTCTGATCAGCAAAAATCCACCAACAAGGTACATCACCAAAGGATTCCAAACGGCAAGGTAGTAGGCCCAGGTTGACACCTGAATCACGGGCTGGTGCTTCATCATCCATACGCCTTTACCAATCTGTCCTGAGGAAAAGACAAAATTGTTGGTGAAATTCCAACCGAAATGAAGGGCAAAAGGAACCCACATCGTTCTTGTTTTGGCAAAACCATAAGCGTATACCACCCCGGCTAATCCTGTTGTCAGAAAGACAAAGATCATCTTCACCGGATCACCAAAGACGCCGTAACTAAACCAATGGTATATCCCGAAAGCAACCGCAGAAATAGCAATGGCAGCGGCTGGTTTCATCCTGTCAAGCAAAACATAAAAAATGGCTCCCCGGAAAATCAGCTCTTCAAACCATACAGACTGCAGGTTCCAACGGACTCCTTTCCAGAAAAGTGCTGTAGTAAGCTCGGGATTCCAATCCCATATTTCCTTACCCACATAGTTCCTTACCACATAAGCGCTGGACGCACACAAAAACGCAAATACGAGAAAAAACATCGTCAACTGTAGCTGACGACCATTGGGTATCAGTCCCAACACGGACAGATTCTTTCTATTGTATAGGTACAGAATGCCCCAACTAATGAGCAATTGAACTAAAATACCAAGCATGATTTAAGGTATTGATAATTTCACATGTACATGGCCATTCCTGTAACTTTGAACCATGAATATCTGGTTTCACAAAAATCTTCGTCCGGAAGATCTTCAGCCGCTAGGAAAAAATACTTTGGGTGAACACCTGGGCATGCAGTTCACGGAAGTGGGTGACAATTACCTCAAAGCTACCATGCCCGTTGATCACCGAACGCATCAGCCTTATGGCCTCTTACATGGAGGCGCTTCTGTGGCCCTTGCAGAAACCCTCGGTAGCGTGGGTGCCGCACTGACCCTTGACCCGGATCAATTCATCTGTGTGGGCATGGAGATCAATGCCAATCACCTTCGCAGTGTACGAAGCGGCACGGTAACGGGTACCGCCACACCGCTCCACAGAGGTAGCAGTTCACAGGTCTGGGAGATCAAGATCCATGATGATCATGGTAAGCTCGTTTGCGTCTCAAGGCTAACTGTTGCCGTTCTTAAAAAACCGGGCTCGAAAGAATAACACTATTGAAGGTGGTTGCTTATCTTGGGTAGATATACCATAAGACATGCAAAAGCTTCTTCTTTGCTTCGCCATTCTGACCACCTTCGCAATGATAGGTGTTCAGGTTCAGGCACAGACTACCACCATCTATCTCGTACGTCATGCAGAAAAAGATCTGTCGGATGTAAATACCAAAGATCCCAACCTTAATGGACTGGGGCTGCAGCGCGCGGTGGATCTGGAGAAAATAATGGTCGATAAGAATATCGCTGCCATCTTCAGCAGCAATTACAAACGCACCTTGCAAACCGCTGCACCCCTTTCTCTGCAGTTGAAACTGGAACCCATCATCTATGATCCCTCTGACCCGAAACTGCTAGCAGAAAAAATCCTTCGAGAGTATAAAGGTAAAACCGTTTTGATAGTTGGACACTCCAATAGCATACTTGCGCAAACCCGCGCCCTCGGCGGATATCCAAGCTTTACCGAGATCCAGGATACAGATTACAGGAACCTCATTAAGGTCACCATCAACGGTTCAGATATCAAAACAGAAGAACTTAAATACGGTAACTAATTTCGCCATGCAGACATTTTCTCCCCCTAAAGCCTTCCCCTTCCTCCTGCTCTTCATCCTGAGCTGCAATACCAAAGCGGATAAAATGGCGGACGCTGATCTGCGCATCAAAACGATGGACAGCGCCGCACTAACCACCCTCATCAAAAACATTGAAAGCTCCGTTACGCCACAACTCGCGGACGGACTAACATTGAAACTCTGGGCAATGGACTCACTCGTAGCAGATCCCGTTGCTATTGATATCGATGATCAGGGTCGTGTGTATTACACCCGCACGAACAGACAAAAAGCAGCGGAATTTGATATCCGGGGACATCAGGACTGGGAGATCAGGTCTATCGCATTGTCAGATATTGAAGAGAAGCGCGCCTTCCTGCGCAGTGAACTTTCTCCGGAAAGAAGCAAAGAAAATCTTTGGTTGCCTGATTTGAATGGAGACAGTTCACGTGACTGGCGCGACATGACCGTTCAGAAAGAACATATCTATCGCGTGGAAGATGCCAATGGAGATGGCATCGCTGATAAATCACAATTGGTGGTGGAAGATTTCAACGATGAAACCACGGATGCTGCAGGTGGCGTCATGAAACATGGCGATGATCTGTTTGTAGCCATCGGCCCAGACCTCTGGCGCATCAAAGAAAACAAAGCCGGCTTGATGGAGAGCAAGACCTCATTGTCTCATGGTTATGGCATTCACATCGGCTTCAGCGGTCATGGAATGTCTGGTGTGGAACTCGGACCAGATGGGCGCATCTACTGGCAGATTGGCGATATCGGTTTTCATGGAAAAAATATCAACGGCAAAGACTATAATCATTCCAACAGTGGAGTGATCGTAAGAAGTAATCCCGATGGCAGTGATTTTGAAGTGTTTGCTTACGGCAATCGCAACACCCATGAATTTGTTTTTGATGAATACGGCAACCTGATCAGTGAAGATAATGATGGCGATCATCCAGGAGAGAGTGAGCGCATTGTCTATGTGGTAGAAGGTGCAGACATTGGATGGAGAACCAACTGGCAATTTGGAAAGTACAGGGACCCGGAAAACAATACGTATAAAGTGTGGATGGATGAGAAGATGTATGTACCGAGGTGGGAAGGACAACCGGCATATATCCTGCCTACGATCAAGAACTATGTGAATGGGCCAACCGGAATGCTATACAATCCGGGTACCGCACTGGGGCCAGAATATAAGAACCATTTTTTTGTCGCAGAGTTTGTGGGAACGCCTACCGGTTCTGGCATACACGCATTCACTTTGAAACCCAAGGGCGCATCATTTGAGTTTGTGGAAACCAAGAAAGTATTGGGCGGCGTGCTGGCAACAGGAATGGACTGGGGGCCCGATGGATCCATGTATGTGGCAGATTGGATCGATGGCTGGGGTACAAAAGACAGGGGCAGGGTCTGGAAGCTGGATGTGGCGAACCCTAATTTTGAAGCAAGGAAGAATACAGAAAAAGAGATCCGTGCAGACTATTCAACATACAAAATAGATTCCCTTAAAACGCTGTTGAAACATGATGATATGCGGGTTAGGCAGAAGGCACAACTTGCTTTGGCTACCCGTGGCAATGAAGGGTTGGAAGCATTTAAAACAACGCTGGCCGACAAATCAAACCAACTGTCACGCGTACACGCTATTTGGGGGATCAGCCAATTCGCACGTAAAGACATCGAGCATGCCGCATTGCTGTTGCCCTATTTGAAAGACGGAGATTCTGAGATTCGTGCGCAGGCAGCTCGTTGGCTCGGCGATGTACGATACAAAGATGCCGGTGACCAGTTGTTGCCTCTGTTGAAAGATGAATACAGCAGGGCAAGGTTCTATGCGGCAGAAGCGCTTGGCAGGATTGCTTACGCACCAGCCATTCAACCCATCATTGACATGTTGGCTGCGAATAATGACGTCGATAACTATTTACGTCACGCTGGGTCACTGGCCCTGGCAAGGATCGGCAATGCTGCGCCCATCATC
>REAQ01000038.1 GCA_004294195.1 Sphingobacteriales bacterium
GAATGCGATTGATGTTGATTTTGATTTCCTCACTGTAGTAGACAGGCCGGAAAGACCCCTTTTGCTCATTAATTATGATCCCGAGACAAAAATTCTATACATTCCAATTGTTCATGATAATGGTTTAGTCACCAATAGATTCATCCTCTACAAATACAATGGCGAGCATTTTGAGTATATACTAACTCAACGGAATCCGAGAAAGTAAGGATTGAAAATAGCCGAAAACTTGCCGGTAATGTAGTTCGATCATTCGGCTAAAAATAAAGAAGGAGTTTGGTTAGGTCTGCCATTCTACAAACGCAACTCCATTGCCTTGCGTCACGCAATGGTTCATCATGAGCGATAAGCCCAGTCAGTTGGAAATTGCTGAAAATACTGCGACCTGCGACCTGAATCATTGCCGCATTTCCGCACTACCAAATTGCTACATTGAATTTACGCTTCGGCCAATTCCTCAAGGGGAACCCGGATACCTTGCTTGGAAAACCTTACCGCCGTCCACACATGATCCAGCTGGGTTTCCAGTACAGACTCGAAGCCTTTGCTTTTCAGGCAGGCCCAAGTGCACTGGCGGTTGAGGTCACTGACTATTTTTGAAGTGGCTTTGGGATAGGCTATCCAGAGTTTGCCTTCGTCATGCATGGCGGGAAGTACATCCTGCATGATAGAGCCGAGTTGATTCTGGTTCACGGCGAATACCAGGGCAAAATCAATACGTCTTGATTTCAACAGCGGGGTAACGCTCTTGGAAAAAGTAACCTTGACAAATTGTTTCTCAATTGAGGAGGGTAAACCCTGAATCAGTAGATTCTTCTCATCATTGAGTTGAAGTTTTTCAAAGACAGATTGAGTCATGCTTCAACAATTTTAAGAGTGAGAGTGCAAAATTAGTTAACTAAACGTTAATAAACAAGTAAAAGCCGGTTAATCAAGGGTGGAGCAGATTAGTGCCTGAAGCGCCTGCGGTCGCGGTATTTCAGGATAGGAGCCTTGCTTTCGCTGCCCCTGAGTAATCTGGTAATGTTCTTCTGGTGGGTGAGGATAACGAGTAAGGCTACGGCGATGGCAAAGACCCTGTAGGTTTCATTGTCCACGTTAAAAATGACGAGGATGAATATTGGAAAGGCAAGGCTTGCCAGGATTGAACTCAGTGATACAAAGCGGGTTAGGAAAAGCACCATCAGGAAAACGCCAACGCTACCAAGGGCAGACCAGGGCGAAATGCCAAGCACCAGACCGAAGAGGGTGGCAACACCCTTTCCGCCACGGAACTCAGCAAAGATCGGATAGATATGGCCCACAACAGCGGCGAGGCCCAGGCCAATTTGAAAATTGGTGCGGGCAAAATCATTGTCTACATAATACGGTAAAAGGAAGGCCAGTTTAACGGCGAGAAGACCTTTCAGCATGTCTATCAACATCACAAAGGAACCCCATTTAGAGCCGAGCACGCGAAAGGTATTGGTTGCACCGGCGTTACCACTGCCATAGTCGCGGATGTCGATCTGAAATTTAGATCTGCTCACCCAAACGGCGGTGGGAATGGATCCCAATAAATATGCTAGTATTACAAGAGCCAGTTCGTTCATCTAGATATTCAAGGTTGCTACAAAGGTATTCAATATTAAGGAATTATTACCGAACCACAATAGCTATTAGCAAATAGCTATTAGCTATTTAAGAACGTAATAGCGAGCCAATTATTCTGTTCAGACACCAATTTGGGTTCGCCTAATAATGTTACATATGCGGTCTTAATGTCCTGTAAATCACCGCTTAAGACCCCGCTGAGGGCAAGTACGCCCTTAGGAGCCAGGGACTTATATATATCATTTACGCAGGCCAGGAGCACGTGTTTGTTAATATTGGCGAGCACCACATCATATTGTTCTCCGGCCGGAATTTGGTCCGCCAGGCGCACCTCTACCTTTTGGCTTCGGTTCTGCTCCAGGTTCTCTTGGGTATTTTCAATACTCCAGTTGTCATTGTCGATGGCAAGGATCTCATCGGCCCCCATCTTTTCCGCCAGGATAGCCAGGACGCCGGTGCCGGTACCGAAATCCAGCACTTTCTTTCCCTGCAGGTCCATGCTGCCCATCGCTTTCATCATAAGCCAGGTAGTGGCATGATGCCCCGTCCCGAAGCTCATCTTGGGCGTGATCACAATCTCGTATTTGGGTCCCTGAATTGGCGCGTGGAAATGTGCACGCACCGCCACGAGATCTTCTACCACTACGGGCGAAAAAGAAGACTCCCACTCTTCGTTCCAGTTCTTCTCCTGGATCGTATTCACGCGATATTCAAATACCTTTTCTTCTGCCAGCGCGTCAAGCGCAACACCATTGAATTCCTCATTGCTGATGTAGGCCTTGAGTTGTTTGGTATCTTCTTCAAAACCATCAAAACCCAATACTGCCAGCTCTGCCAGCAAGATTTCTCTTTTGGTGGCGTCAGTCTGGGAGATGATGACCTCTTTGTAAAATTTCATAGAAATAAAAATAGCTATTAGCAAGTTGCTAATAGCTATCTCCAATTGTTATTTGTCAATTGCCAATTGTCAATTTCTGTTGTCCCGTCTTGGAGGTCGCCTGTCATCTCCTCCTTCTCTTCTCTGCGGACGCTCAAACCTTTCGCCTTCAGGGCGCTCAGGCCTTTCCACATATCCTTCAGGTTTGGGCATCAGCACTTTTCTGCTGAGCTTGAACTTGCCAGTCTTAGGATCCAGACCGATGAGTTTTACTTTCACCACATCGCCTTCAGACAGCACACCATCGAGGGTTTCCAAACGCTTCCAGCTTACTTCACTGATGTGGAGCAAACCTTGCTTGCCGGGAAGGAATTCCACGAAAGCACCATAAGGCATGATCGATTTCACTTTTGCCTCGTACTCACCACCTACTTCAGGAACAGACACAATGCCTTTCACCCACTCAACCGCTTTCATCAGGCCTTCTTTGTCTTTACTGAAGATGCTCACTTCACCAAAGTTGCCAACCTCTTCCAGGTTGATGGTGGTTCCTGTTTCACGCTGGATCTCCTGGATGATCTTACCACCCGGGCCGATCACTGCACCGATGAATTCTTTCTCGATAAAGAGTTTCTCCATCCTTGGTGCATGTTGCTTCACCTCTTCGCGGGCTGCAGGGATACACTCATACATAGCATCAAGGATATGCAACCTACCGCGACGCGCCTGGTCAAGCGCTTCACGCATGGTTTGCATGCTGAGACCATCTACTTTGATGTCCATCTGAACACCACAGATACCATCGCGGGTACCGGTAACTTTAAAGTCCATATCACCCAGGTGATCTTCATCGCCAAGGATGTCAGACAGGATCGCGTATTTACCATCGCCACGGGTTACAAGACCCATTGCAATACCACTTACGTGCTTAGGAACAGGAACACCCGCATCCATCAGCGCCAGTGAACCTGCGCAAACCGTTGCCATGGAAGAAGAACCGTTTGATTCCAGAATATCACTCACCACACGCACCGTGTAGGGGTAATCGTTACCCGGCATCATCTGCTTCAGGGAACGTTGAGCCAGTGCACCGTGACCTACTTCACGCCTGCCGGGACCACGCAAAAACTTGATCTCGCCGGTAGAGAATGGAGGGAAATTATAATGCAGGATGAACTTACTGTATTCAGATACTGCAGCACTTTCAATCAATAGCTCATCTAAAGGCGTACCTAAGGTAACTGTTGTAAGTGATTGTGTTTCACCGCGTGTGAAGAGTGCGGCACCGTGGGGAGAAGGAAGGATATCTACTTCCATATTAAGCTGGCGAACCTGGTCTAACTGACGACCATCAAGCCTGATCTTTTCATCGATCATCATATCACGCACCACTTCCCATTTCAGGTCTTCGTAGTATTTGCCGGCGAGTTTCTTATCGGCATCAGTGATCTCTTCGCCTAAAGAAGCGATGAGTTCATCTTTGATTTGTTTGTAAGCATCACTGCGCTCATTCTTTGAAGAACCTTTGCGGGAAACTTCATATACACGCTGTTTCGCAAAAGTGATGACCTTGTTATTCAGTTCTTCATTCACTACCGGCTTCGTATAGTCGCGCTTGCCCGTAACGCCAACCTTATCCCGCAGTTCTTTCTGCGCGTTGATCTGGATGCGGATGGCATCGTGTGCCACTTGCAACATTTTAACGAGGTCCTCTTCTGCACATTCTTTGGATTCACCTTCCACCATCATGAGGTTTTTCTCTGTGGCGGCGATGATATAATTCATGTCAGACTCAGCCATCTGTGAGCGCGTAGGGTTGATGACAAATTCACCATTGACGCGGCCAACCCTTACTTCAGAGATGATCTCTTTAATGGGCACGTCAGAAACGGCCAGGGCTGCAGAGGCTGCGAGGCAGGCCAGGGAATCCGGCATCACTTCAGAATCAGAAGAGATGAGGGTTACGATCACCTGAACTTCGCAAAAATAATCTTCCGGGAACAGGGGCCTGAGGGCCCTATCAATCAATCGACTGATCAAAATTTCATAATCGCTCAGCCTTCCTTCCCTTTTGAAAAAAGATCCGGGGATACGGCCGGCAGAAGCGAATTTCTCCATGTAGTCAACGCTAAGCGGGAAAAACTCCTGACCTTCTTTGGCATCTGTATTGGCACAGACAGTTGCGAGCAGTACACAGTTACCCTGCGTTACTGTTACGGAACCATCTGCCTGGCGTGCAAGTCGTCCAGTTTCCAAACTGATCTTCTGTCCATTAAGATCGATGATGGAACTGATGGGTTGTGATAACATAATTAGATATTAAATAGAGAGGGCAATAAATGACTATTCCCAACAAGGTGTTGGGAATAGTCTGAGTATGTTGTGTTATTTCCTTAAACCTAGTTTCTCAATCAGGGCGCGATATCCCATGAGGTTTGTTTTACTCAGGTAAGTGAGAAGCGTTTTACGCTTTCCAACAGATTTCATCAGTCCACGGTGTGTAGAAAAATCTTTCTTATTTTGCTGAAGATGGGAAGAGATATGATTGATCCTTTCCGTTAATAATGCGATTTGGGCTTCGATTGAACCGGTGTTTTTTTCATTTCCACCGAATTCACTAAAAATTCTTGCCTTTTTTTCTGAAGTTAAAGCTGACATCTCAATGTTTTTTTTGTTGCATCCAAAGTTTACCTACTATAAATAGTCTGCGAAGGTAGGGATTTTTGGCCTAAAAGGCCAAAAATAATGTGGCAATTTGGGAATGCGGCAGTGCGGCAATTTAGCGGCATCCCGCTTCTGCGCGCTGCAGTCCACCCTCCTAATTCATAAATTTGAGGTTTCTTGCATAAAGGACCACAAAAACCAACCCTACCCCGGCGAAGAACATGCCCATACCATAGGCTAGTGGATTATTTAGCCCGTAGACCCAAAATGGGACGGCGGCAAAGGCCAGGGTGCCCACTACGTAGGTCCAGAACCCTATTTTCTTCAGCCTAAACATCATAAATGCCCCGGAAAGGGTGAGCAAGCTGGTGATGATGGATCCAAGTGCGTATTTCTTGATTTTCTCAGGGCTAATCATGTTAGTGGCTTCTTGCATGACCTTCCTGGCGCGTTCCGCATCATCCCCTTTGCCCTTATCCAGGTTCACTTTCACATTCCCTTTATCCATCTGTTGGCGGATCAGGGCAGAGGTCAGGTCTGCTTCCCGATACTGGTTGATTCCCGTGACCACAAGAAACGTACTGCCGATCAGGCTTAACACGCATAAAATGGTCAGAAAATCAGTCCTCCCTTTATGTTTTGCTTCCATATCCATGAATATGGTTACAAGTTTAAAACTTGATTGGGAATAATCGGCTAATTTTCCGGCTTTATTCCATCCATGAAACCGAAGAAGGATGGATCCGTTAGGTTCATCTCCGACTTCCGGGAACTAAACAAACGGATTAGGCGGAAGCCTTTTCCTATTCCAAAAATCCAAGACATG
>REAQ01000339.1 GCA_004294195.1 Sphingobacteriales bacterium
GATCTTTTGATTTGACAATCAGACATACAGTAATACAGACATTCAGGAAATCGGGAGTGGAGGCCTGATATCCAGGTTGCCACTCCAGGATTACTGAATGACTGTATTACTGTATGATAGATTGCCAATTCTTGTATTTAATTTAATATTGACTATGCAGGGCTCAATACAGGATTTTCAAAAGATATTTTTCATCGGCGTAGCCGGCACAGGAATGAGTGCATTGGCACAGTACTTACAGGGCATCGGCAAGGAAGTAAGCGGATCTGATCGATATTTTTCCAAAGGCGAAGCGGTTGAAATCAGGGAGAGGTTACAGGGGGAGGGTATAGGCTGCTATCAGCAAGATGGCAGTGGTATAACGGCAGATACGAATCTTGTTGTTGTATCAACCGCCATTGAAGATACGGTTGAAGAAGTGCAGAAATCAAAAGCACTAAATATCCCTATCATCAAACGAAGTGAACTCCTGGCCATGATCTGCGCCTCCAAAAGATCCATTGCGGTGGGGGGAACGTCCGGCAAGAGCACCACGAGTGCCATGATCTTTGATATCCTTCAGGAAGCGGGTCTTGAGCCCAGCATCATCAGCGGTGCAGGACTTACCCGTATCATTAAAGAAGGAAAGATCGGCAATGCAAAAGTGGGCAAGGGAGACTGGTTGGTGATCGAGGCAGATGAAAGCGATGGCTCTATTGTGCAATATCATGCTGAGATCGGATTGTTGTTGAATGTAGACAAGGATCATAAAGAGATCGATGTGCTGATGGATATTTTTAAAACCTTCTGTGCGCATAGCCAGAAGTTTATCGTCAACCGCAGCCATCCATTGGCGGTATCGCTTTCTGCAGATGCCTTGCTGGATTTTGCCCATGATCCCGGCACAGGTGCAGGATTTGAAGGTGCGCATTTTGAGCAGAAAGGTCTTGAAACAACTTTTACCATCAATGGCGTGGGGTTTAGTCTTCATGCCATCGGTAAGCATAATATGGAAAATGCAGTGGCTGCTGCTACGGTGGCTGCCTGTGCAGGCGTGCCGCTGGAAACCAGTGCCCGTGCGCTTTCTCATTATGAAGGGATCTATCGCAGGCACCAGGTCTGGGGCCAGAAAGATGGCGTTGTACTGATTGACGACTACGCGCACAACCCGGTGAAATGTGCTGCGTCTATCCGTGCCTGTCAGCCTGTGGCTCCCAAGCTCATCGCCTGGTTCCAGCCTCACGGTTACGCACCAACGAAATTTCTGCGGCAGGATTTTATCGATGAGATCAGCGCGGCAGTAAGGCCCGGTGATGAAGTGTGGATGAGTGAGATTTTTTATGCGGGAGGTACGGCTACAAAGGATATTTCTGCAAATGACCTTATCCAGGATTTAAAACAACGCGGTGTGCAGGCCTATTTTGTGGAGGATCGAAAAGATCTGGTAGAGACCCTACGTCCGCATTTTACGGATGATTGTGTGCTG
>REAQ01000039.1 GCA_004294195.1 Sphingobacteriales bacterium
CAGCCATGAAAAAAATATTATTCATTTTCCTGCTGCCGATAGTTATTCCGGCATTCGCTCAAAAATGGGCCAAGGATTTTGATTTTGTAGACAATCCCTCCAACGGACTGTCCCTGGTTAAAAAAGACGGCAAATATGGCTTTGTGGATTTGAATGGTAAAGTGGTGGTTCCGATCGAGTTTCAAGAAGCGGTAGCCTACAGTGAAGGATTTGCGCCAGTAAGGAAAGGTTCTCTCTGGGGATTCTATGACAGCACCGGCAAGGTGTTGGTTCAACCCGTGTATCTTGACGCGCTTTGTTTTCATGAAGGGTTGGCTGCTGTTGCCACCAAAGAAGGATGGGGATTTATTAATTACCAGAATGAAATGGTGATCAAGCCGCAGTATGAAGCTGCAAAAGGTTTTCACGAAGGACTTGCCGCTGTTCAAAATAAGAAAGGGCTATGGGGATATATCGATAAAGATGCGAAACAGGTGATTGCATTTCAGTATAGCTATGCCGAGAATTTTGAAAACGGAGAAGCACGTGTGATGAAGGGAGATAAGGTGATGAATATTGGGAAAGACAATGTTGCTAAAATCAATTGACAAACCAGGCATACAGTAATACAAGCATTCAGGAATACAGAAGTTGGCAAGCGGGCATTCAGGCTGCCAACTTCAGGCTTTCTGAATGTTTGTATTACTGTATGCCTGGCTTGCCATCACTGCGTTCTAGTAATGTGAATTTTTGCCCATCAAACAATCCAAAATCTGAAAGTTTCAGCGCGGGTATCACCAACAGTGCCATAAATGATAAGGTCATGAATGGAGAGCGAAGAGTGCTGCCTGCTTTTTTTACTTCCTCATCAATGATCGCATACAGTTCAGCAACCTTATATCCGTCATCATCACTCATCAGTCCTGCTACCGGCAGGGGAACCACCATATCCAGGTTGTGTTTGACGCAGCTCACGCCGCCGTGGTGATCGATCACCAGGTTGATGGCTTTGCACAGGCTTTCATCGTCTGTACCCACTGCTACGATATTGTGCGAATCGTGCGCAACTGAAGAGGCGATGGCGCCTTGTTTGATCCCAAAGTTTTTGATGAAGGCTTTGGCGATGGGCGCATTTAAATACCTATTCACCACCACAATCTTGAGAATGTCCCTTGATGGATCCGAGACAAAATACCCTTGCTCAATGGCAGGTTGCTCATCGATGGCATTCGTGATCAATTGTCCATCCAGGGCTTCAATGACCGGGAAGGGATAGGGACCATTGGCGGGTATGCCAAGCGCCGATGGTTCAATGCGGGTTCGGTTGAATGCATTGGGACGATCTGTGGAAAGGGTGCATGGAATTTTGGTGACCCCATTTTCTGCAACGAGTTGTCCATCGATATAGGTGGCTTGTACATCAAACTCGCGTAAGTTACTGACCAGGATAAAATCTGCTGCATCGCCTTCATGCAATTGCCCTACTTGCATCTTATAGTGAAGTACAGGATTTACGCAAGCGGCTTGCAGCACATAAAATACATCGATCCCTTTTGCCACTGCTCTAGCGCAGAGTTTATTGATATGCCAGGCGGCCAGTTCATCGGGATGTTTATCATCGCTTCCAAACATGATCATATCCGGATATTGTTGCAACAGGGGAATCAGCGCTTCAAAATTTTTGGCGGCACTGCCTTCACGGATGATGATCTTCATACCGTACTGCAGTTTTTCATTCGCTTCATCGTAAGTAAAGCATTCATGATCCGTGCTGATACCGCGGGCGATGTAGTTTTTGGCGTCCTCGCCACGAAGGCCGGGCGCATGTCCGTCCACCGGTTTGCCCAGTGCATGGGCCGATGCAATTTTTTTTAAAACCTCAGGGTCCCCGTGCAACGCGCCAGGGAAATTCATCATCTCACTCAGGTAATAAATGGAGGGGTCCTCGAGCAGGGTTTTAACATCATCGCTGTTGAGGACCGCTCCGGCCGTTTCAAATTGGGTGGCCGGTACGCAACTCGGTGCGCCAAAATGAAATTTGAAAGGTACAGACCGGCCGTTGCGGATCATGAAATACACACCATTCATCCCACAGACATTGGCGATTTCGTGGGGATCGCTGATAGTAGCCACGGTGCCGTGGGTAACCGCGAGCCGGGCAAATTCCGAAGGGATGAGCATGGAGCTTTCCACGTGAACATGGGCATCAATAAAGCCGGGCAGTAGGTAGGGCAGGGATGGGTTTTCACCCGCTGAGATATGCTCAATTCGGGTGACCGTATCCGTGAAATGAACCTTCGCTTGGAAAATATTCCTGTTGGTTATATCCACATAATTGGCGGTAATACCATCCATATAAAAAATTGATGATTTAAATAAGAAGTTTAGACGCTTAGCTTACATTCGCAAACGGCAAATAACAGATAACAATTTACAAATAACCATTTTTATGAAACGTTTACAAGTGATCGGTCTTTTTGTAGCTACTTTCCTGTTCGGTGCGGCAAAGGCACAGACGGCTGATGAGATCATCAATAAGCACATTGCTGCGATTGGTGGTAAGGAAGCATGGTCGAAGGTTAATTCGATGAAGATGGAAGCAGGGCTCAGTGTCCAGGGTATGGATATCCCCGTTATCATTTATCAAGTACACAATAAAGGCCAAAGGCAGGAGTACACTGTCATGAACATGACTGGATACACCATTATTTCAACTGAAGGTGGTTGGAATTTCAGCCCAATGGAAGGCCACACGAAGCCAGAACCAATGACAGCTGATGCATTGAAGGCTGGTCAGGATGGTCTGGATATTCATGGTGATTTGTTGGATTATGCTTCTAAAGGGCATAAAGTTGAGCTTCAGGGAAAGGAAGATGTGGATGGAACAGAAGCGTTCAAGATCAAAGTTGTGCGCAAAAGCGGCAACGAAGTAGTTTACTTCATTGATCCTTCTACTTATTATATCATCAGAGCGGTGAATAAGATGAAAGTGAACGGACAGGAGATTGAGCAGAAAATCAATATGAGTAACTACCAGAAACTTCCCGAAGGAATCGTTGTTCCTTTTAGCATGGAAATGCCCGGCGCACCGGCACCAGTAGCGATCAAAAAGGTGGAAGTAAACCCAACCCTTGATCCTGCATTGTTCAAGCCAGCACAATAGATCCTAATTCATACTGAGAAACCCCGCTTGCGGGGTTTTTCCTTTTATACCAAAACAGTTAGCGATGAAGAATATTCTGTCCATTTTACTGATTTGCATGTCGGGCTATGCCTCAGCGCAGTCCGTCAGTTCCGCCACCTTTGGTACCCTTGAAGCACGATGGTTAGGTCCGGGTACCAACTCCGGAAGGATCACGGCCATTGAAGGCGTGAATGATGAAAACGGAAAAATCATTTATGTTGGCACCGCTGGTGGCGGGGTCTGGAAGACCACCAATGCAACGGTGAGCTTCAAGCCCATTTTCGATAAACATTGTCAGTCGATAGGCGCGCTGGCCATCGACCAAAAAAATCCCAAGATCGTTTACGTAGGAACCGGCGAGAGCAATATGCGAAACTCCGTTTCTATTGGTGATGGTTTTTATAAGTCAACGGATGCTGGCGACAACTGGCAACGTATGGGCGGTCTTGATAGTACGGAACATATTTCACGCATTGTCATCGATCCCCAAAATCCGAATGTATTGTATGTGGCGGCTCCCGGTCCATTGTGGAGCGACAGCAAGCATCGCGGATTGTATAAATCTTTGGATGGCGGAAAGACCTTTGAGAAGATTCTTTACATCAACGAAAAAGCAGGTTGTTCTGAAGTGGTGGTAGACCCCAAGAATCCAAACATAGTGTATGCTACTACCTGGGAGTTCCGCCGTGCGCCTTATTTGTTTAATTCAGGCGGTCTGGGCTCGGCCATGTGGAAGAGCACCGATGGCGGTAAAACCTGGAAGGAACTGAAGAATGGCTTACCTGCCAAGCCTTTTGGGCGTATTGCATTCACCCTTGCTCCATCAGCACCGGAAAACTTACTGGCCATTGTAGAATCTGCGAATACCGGATTGTATATCTCCAGCGATGGTGGTGAAAACTGGAAGCAGCAAAGTGCAACACTGAATGTGATTTCCAGGCCATTTTATTTTAGCACCTTGATGGTTGATCCTTTTGATGCCAAGCGGGTGTACAGGCCAGCGTATTCATTCTCTTATTCTGTGGATGGTGGCTATTCATTTACAGACGCATCCACGCCCGTGCATGCTGATCATCATGCCCTTTGGATCAATCCAAAAAATCCAACGCAACTGGTATTGGGAACAGATGGCGGTGTGTATATGAGTCTGGATAAAGGCAACAACTGGCGGTTTATTGATAATCTTCCCGTAGGGCAGTTTTATCATGTGGCTGTGGATGATCGCAAACCTTATCATGTCTATGGTGGCTTGCAGGACAATGGTTCATGGGGTGCGCCGTCTTCTGCACCGGGGGGTGTTAAGAATAGCGACTGGTTGGAGTATTATGGTGGCGATGGATTCTGGGTTGTACCTGATCCCACAGACAACACTTTTATATATGCCGAGTCCCAGGGCGGGGATGTGAACCGGATCGATGTAAATACTTATAAAGCAACATCCATCCGTCCGCAACCGGGTAAAGGCGATGAGAAACACCGCTGGAACTGGAACACACCCATTGTAACGGGAACGGCTAATCGAAAGAATCTGTATGTAGGTGCGCAGTATCTTTTCAAGAGCAGTGATAAGGGACAGAGCTGGACCAAGATATCGCCTGACCTGACCACCAATGATAAAAAGAAACAAGAGCAAGAGAAGAGTGGTGGACTATCGGCCGATGTAACGTCTGCAGAAAACCATTGTACCATCTTCACCATTGCTGAATCACCGCTGGATGAAAATACCGTTTGGGTTGGTACGGATGATGGTAATCTTCAATACACTACGGATGGTGGTAAGAGCTGGACGAATGTGGCAAAGAGTGTAGCCGCTTCCGGTATACCTTCTCAAACCTGGGTGAGCAGTATCGAGCCATCACGTTTTGATAAGCGCACAGTGTACGCCAGCTTTGATAACCACATGTATGGGGATCATAAAACCTACGTGGCAAAGTCTAATGATATGGGCCAGACCTGGACCATGTTGAAGAGTGATGAGTTCACTGGTTTTGCACATAAGATCCGTGAAGATTTGAAGAACAAAGAACTGTTGTTCCTTGGTACGGAGATGGGATTATTTGGAAGTATCGATGGTGGTGCCAGCTGGTTCAGGATGAAGAATAATATTCCCTGGTATGCGCTGGTGCGTGATATCCAGATCCACCCGGAGACGAATGATTTGATCCTCGCAACGCATGGACGGGGCATCATGGTGGTGGACGATATATCGCCGATTCGTGGGCTGACCAAAGACATTCTTGCCAAGGATGTACATTTTTATGATATGAAGCCGATGGTGCTAACCACAGGTAGCTTTGGTTACGGCGGCACTAACTCCCAGGGTTCTTGGGCAACAGGTAATGCTCCATCGATCCCACCATTCACTTATTACCTGAAAGACAGGATCTCTTCCGGCGAAGTGAAACTGGAGATTTATGATGCGGCAGGTGAACTGTTGCAATCAATGCCCGGCACAAACCGCAAAGGCGTAAACCGGATCTTCTGGAACCAGCGTACCAAAGCGCCAAAGACAGCGCAGGGTACCAAGCCTGACTTCGGCGCATTTGTATCGCCACAGGCATTGCCTGGTACCTACACAGCAAAGTTGAAAGCGGGCGGTAAGGAATATACCCAGCAAGTGGTTTTACAACATGATGAAAGCAATAAGACCTTCACTGTTGCGGACCGTCAGTTGCAGTACAAGACGGCGATGGAGTTATTTGCTTTGCACGGTGAGTTGGCGAAGCTTGTAACGAATATCACCGATAAGCAAAAGGT
>REAQ01000340.1 GCA_004294195.1 Sphingobacteriales bacterium
AGCACCCGGTGCAAAACTGGTAAGACCCGTGATATCGATGCTGTCATCTTCCTGGATCTTATCATAGTCTGCTTTATCGGCAAAGGTCAGTGCCAGCATTCCTTGCTTTTTCAGGTTGGTCTCATGGATCCTCGCGAAGCTTCTGACCAGGATGGCCCTTACGCCCAAATGACGGGGTTCCATGGCAGCGTGCTCACGGCTGGAGCCTTCTCCATAGTTTTCATCGCCCACAACCACAGACCCAATACCTGCAGCTTTGTACGCGCGTTGGGTAGCGGGTACCGCACCGTATTCTCCGGTGAGTTGATTTTTAACCGTATCGGTTTTATCGTTATAAAAATTCACCGCACCAATCAACATGTTGTTGGAGATATTATCCAGGTGGCCTCGGAACTTCAACCATGGACCTGCCATAGAGATATGATCCGTTGTACACTTACCTTTAGCTTTGATGAGGAGTTTCAATCCTTTCAGATCGGTACCTTCCCATGCCGCAAATGGAGCCAGTAGCTGAAGCCTGTTGGATTCAGTGCTTACTTTCACCTGCACAGCTGAACCGTCTTTCGCGGGTTCCTGGTAACCGGCATCTTCCACAGCAAATCCCTTGGGCGGCATTTCGTATCCGGTAGGTTCGGCCAGTTTAATGGCTTCTCCTTTACTGTTGGTAATGGTATCTGTAATGGGATTGAAGGCGATGGTGCCCGCAATGGCCATGGCGGTAACAACCTCAGGGGATGCTACAAAGGCATGGGTATTGGCCAAGCCGTCATTACGTTTCGCGAAATTCCTGTTGAAGGAAGTAATGATGGTATTCTTCCGATTGGGATCGTCAATATGACGCGCCCACTGACCAATACAGGGGCCGCAGGCATTTGCCAAAACCACGCCGCCTACATTCTCAAACTCGCGAATAAATCCATCTCTCTCAATAGTGTAACGAACTAATTCTGAACCCGGTGTGATGGTAAATTCAGAATTTGCTTTAAGTCCTTTGCTCACGGCATCTTTCACAATAGAAGCACTCCGGGAGATGTCTTCATAAGATGAGTTGGTACATGAGCCAATCAACGCCACTTCCAATTTAGCCGGCCATCCATTGGCTGCAACGGCTTCTTTCATTTTAGAAATCGGCGTAGCCAAATCCGGTGTGAAAGGTCCATTTACATAGGGCTCCAGTTCACTCAGGTTCAGTTCAAGAACCTGGTCGTAATATTTTGCTGGGTTTGCATACACATCGGCATCCGGACGAAGGAACAAGAAAGGCAAAGTCATTATCCAAACGAGTGATCCCACTCATAGGTTATTTTCCTATATCATGGTTCATGATGTCACAGGCTTCATTCACGAACAGTTAGATGATCGAAGAAATCACTTCTACCCGCCTTATTCAAGACTTATTGAAATTACCGTTAAACATATCGACAAAAAGATTTGC
>REAQ01000040.1 GCA_004294195.1 Sphingobacteriales bacterium
CATACGGGAAAGCTTTGAGAAGATGAAACCCATCATCGATGAAAATCTAGTCTGGTTTGCTTACGTAGACGATGAACCGGCTGCCTTTGTGCTGATCCTTCCGGATACCAATGAATTGATCAGGGGCCTCAACGGAAAGCTGAATCTGCTGGGCAAACTCCGTTTCCTCTACAACAAACACATTGTTAAAAATACGAAGATGCGCGCGGTGATCATGGGCACCAAAAAGAAGTTTCAGCGCCTGGGCCTGGAATCGGCCCTCTTCATCAAACTCAAGGAATACGTGGTGCCAGACACACCTTATCAGGAACTGGAACTCTCCTGGGTGGGGGATTTTAATTCCCCGATGATCTCCATTCACGAGGCCACGGGTGCCGTTTTTGCGAAGAGACACATCACCTATCGATACATATTTTCCTGATTGAATTACCTTTGCCGCTATTCATGAAGGACAGCATCACCACATTTATTGATTTTTTCCATCCACCGTTCAGGAAGTTTATCGATACCAAAACCTTTCGATACCTGGCCTGTGGCAGTGCCAATACCAGTCTGGATATCTTCCTTTATTTCATCAGCTATAATTTCATTTTACATAAAGAGATCGTCTATCTGCCATTTGGCCTTGCGATGGAGCCGCATATTGCTGCCTTCCTGATGGCCTTTGTGGTAACCTTCCCTTTCGGATTTATGCTGATGCGTCATGTGGTGTTCACCGATTCTATTCTCAGGGGTCGCGTTCAACTGGCACGTTATTTCACTCTGGTGATGATCAATCTCTTACTCAACTATGTTTTCCTGAAATTATTTGTAGAGCACCTGCATATCTATCCTACGCCGGCTAAGATCATCACCACGGTAATCATTGTGATCTTTAGTTATCTCATGCAGCGCCACTTTACATTTAAATCTACACCCGCATCTAAAGACTAAGTTCTCTAACGAGAATTTCCAAATCACCCTTGGAAGAGAATCGGATCACCAACTGATCCACGAACGGATAAATTTTTTCAATACTTACATTTTGAACGGAGCCATTCATCAATACACCCTTGTACACTTCCTTGTTAAATTGCGCATTGATTTTATCCAGTAACATTTTCTCATATGCCGTTACATCAAAGCGTGTTGATTTTTCCAGTTCATGCAGGATCCGCTTATTGAACATCCACTCACCCGCCTTAACAACAACACTCTGTGAGCGGATATCATAGTTCAGGTTCTCAAGCTTGAGTTGTTTAGTTGCCGCGTCATACACTGGTTTACCGCTGAGGTAAAAGGTTCCTGAAACAGATCCGGAGAATTGCATCTTTAGGTTCAACATCGCACTATTGCTGCCATAGACCTGCACCTTCTCTACGATGATATATTTACTGCTTCCCTCGGCATCAATTCTTTTTTTGTACATCGATGCCTGCAACAAATTGGAGAGCGAATCATAGTTCAGCAACGCATCGGTATAAATCGAAAAACCCCTTCTGTTCTGTCCTACGGATAGGTCTGGGATCACTGTGCGTACTTCTGCCGGCCTGGCTTGCACCACGCGTGGTCTTGCAGAGATACCTACACTTAACTGCAAGGTGTCTTTTTCTACGCGGATATTGCTCACGCGCATCTGTTGCGGATTGATCTGCAGGTAGCCATAATTACTTACAGGTTGAATCGCATTCAGCATGTCCCATACTTTTTGAAACTGCGGACGCAGATCCATCTTCATGATGGTATCCTGCATGCTCTTGCGTGAATCTTCCAGTTGCGCTTTCAGCCTGTCCATGACGGTTTGCGTAATATCCTGGCCCCAGAAACAAACCGTGCATTTATCCAGCGGTTTTGGTTCATTGGTTTTGATTGTGGGAACGATGTGGTACGATGGGGTGATCTGCATGCCCGCGGTGAAACTGATATTCACACGCCGTTCCCCTTCGCTGAGTCCGCAAGTGCAGGTAGGGCTCCAGGGTGTTACAGATACGCGATTACTTCCCGTGCCAGAGCAGATACGCTGTCCGCCCGCAATGATGTAAAACCCGGTGAAACCAAACTGTAGTTGATTGCCCTGGGTACTGAATTGCAGCGGGCCTCTACGGAAACGATACATATATCGCGTATCACAGTTTTCTACCACGAAGTCGCGCGGATAATTGGGCGTGGTATACTCCTTCTCCACCTGTTTCTCCGCGATGGCATAAAAAGGTTTCAGGTTGATTTTAATAGGGATATCGATGTCTGACAACGGCAGGGTATCCAGGGCAATGCTGCTGTTGACGATCACCGGCTTTTCAGCGATCGGCTTCTTACTACAGGCAGCTACCAAAATCAAAAGGATGATCGGAAATAGTTTTTCAGGACGCATTGCGATAAATTTAGGTCGAAATGCTGAAAACTAAAACGGAAAACTACGATGTGGTGATCATTGGCGCTGGACCGATAGGTCTAGCTTGTGCGATAGCCTGTACAAAGAGGAAATTGAGTTATGTGGTTATTGAGAAAGGCGCGCTCGTGAATTCCTTGTTCAACTACCCGCTAAACATGACTTTCTTCTCCACCTCTGAGCGGCTGGAGATCGGGGACGTGCCCTTTATCTCCCACAACCCCAAACCCACGCGTGATGAAGCGCTGGAGTACTATAGAAGAGTAGCATTGCACTGGCGGGTTAACCTTCGGCTGTTTGAGCGGGTATTATTGGTTACTCCTTTTGAAAGTGAGAAGGTAAAGGGAGAAGTGCGAAGCCTCGCACCCAACGTCGCACCTCTCCCTTCATCTTCTTCCTTTATCATCAAGACGGATAAATCTACGTACAAAGCCAGCAACATAGTGATCTCCACAGGTTTCTACGACATCCCCAACCTCCTCAACATTCCCGGCGAAGACCTGCTCAAGGTGCACCATTACTACAAAGAACCGCACTTGTATTTTGGCCAGAAGATCGTGGTGGTGGGCGCGGCCAACTCGGCCGTTGATGTGGCCCTGGAATGTTACCGCAAAGGCGCAGAAGTCACCATGGTGATTCGCGAATCCGCTATCGGTGATAATGTAAAATACTGGGTGAAACCGGACATTGAGAACCGGATCAAGTCAGGGGAAGTGAAAGCATTCTTCAATGCTGAATTAACAGAGATCAGCGCAAATACTGTTCGTATTAGGGAGAAGATAAAGGAAGAAGTGCGAAGCCTCGCACCCAACTTCGCACCTCTCCCTTCATCTTCTCCCTTGAACAACCAGGTAAACGAGTTTACTCTAGACAACGACTTCGTCTTAGCCATGACCGGCTACCAACCTGATTTCACCTTCCTCCGCTCCATGGGCGTAGAACTGGACCCCACAGACGGCCTCAACATCCCCGTCCACAACCGGGAGACCATGGAAACCAATGTTCCGGGCGTTTTCCTGGCAGGCGTCATTTGCGGGGGCATGCAAACCAATAAATGGTTCATCGAGAACTCCCGGGTCCATGCCGATATGGTGGCAGAAACCATTGCTGGCAGGCGACAAAACAGCCTGTAAATCAATGCTAAACTGAGGGTAACTGACAATTTAGCACCCGGGGCCGCCTCGGCATATAACTTGCATCCCTGTATTTACATAAAATTCATAGTAATCATGGGAAAAATCATCGGAATCGACCTCGGAACCACTAACTCCTGTGTGGCAGTTATGGAAGGTAATGAGCCTGTGGTGATCGCTAACGACGAAGGCCGCAGAACCACCCCCTCCGTGGTGGCATTCCTGAAAAACGGTGAACGTAAAGTGGGTGATCCCGCTAAACGTCAGGCTATTACGAACCCTATCAACACCATTACTTCCGTAAAGCGGTTTATGGGTCGCCGGTTCGACGAAGTATCTGAAGAAATGCAACACTGGAGCTATAAAGTAGCGAAAGGTGATAATAATACCGTGCGTATTGACATCGATGGCAGGCTGTATACTCCCCAGGAGATCAGCGCCATGGTGCTCCAGAAAATGAAAAAAGTAGCAGAAGATTACCTGGGTCAGGAAGTGACCGAAGCGGTGGTAACCGTACCGGCTTACTTCAATGACGCCCAGCGTCAGGCTACCAAAGAAGCGGGTGAGATCGCTGGTCTGAATGTGCGCAGGATCATCAATGAGCCAACAGCGGCAGCGCTGGCTTATGGCCTGGATAAGAAAATGCACGACAGTAAGATCGCCGTCTTTGACCTTGGTGGTGGTACTTTCGATATCTCCGTTCTTGAATTGGGCGATGGCGTTTTTGAAGTGAAATCAACCAATGGTGATACCCACCTCGGTGGTGACGACTTTGATAAGGTGATCATGGACTGGCTGGCTGATGAATTCAAGAAAGAAGAAAACGTTGACCTACGCAAAGATCCCATGGCCCTGCAGCGCTTGAAAGAAGCGTCTGAAAAAGCCAAGGTGGAACTGTCTTCCGCTTCAGAAACGGAGATCAACCTTCCTTATATCACGGCAGTGGATGGTGTGCCTAAGCACCTCGTGAAAAAGTTGAGCAGGGCTAAATTTGAAAGCTTGGCAGACACCTTATTTGAGCGGTGCCTGAAACCTTGCGAAGCCGCATTGAAAGATGCAGGATTGAGTGCATCACAGATCGATGAAGTGATCCTCGTGGGTGGTTCAACCAGGATTCCAAAGGTGCAGGAGATTGTAGAGAAATTCTTTGGTAAAAAACCAAATAAGAGTGTGAATCCGGATGAAGCGGTAGCCATTGGTGCCTCCGTTCAAGGTGGCGTACTGACGGGCGAAGTGAAGGATGTTTTGTTGCTCGATGTTACTCCGCTGAACCTCGGTATTGAAACCATGGGTGGCGTGATGACAACCATGATCAACGCCAACACCACCATTCCTTCCAAGAAAAGCGAAATATACTCTACAGCGTCTGACAACCAACCTGGCGTACAGATCCATGTGTTGCAGGGCGACAGGCCGATGGCTGGTCAAAACAAGAGCCTGGGTATTTTTAACCTCGATGGCATTCCGCCAGCACCGCGTGGTGTTCCCCAAATCGAAGTGACATTTGATATCGATGCCAATGGTATCTTGAACGTAAGCGCGAAAGATAAAGGCACCGGCAAAGAACAGAAGATCAGGATCGAAGCAGGTAGCGGTTTGACGAAAGAGGAGATCGAAAAAATGAAAGCCGAAGCCAAAGCCAACGAAGCAACGGATAAGGCAGAACGCGAGCGCGTAGATAAACTTAACGCTGCAGACGCATTGATCTTCCAGACCGAAAAGCAACTGAAAGAGTTTGGCGATAAAGTACCTGCCGAAAAGAAAGGGGCAATTGAAACTGCGCTGAACAATCTTAAAGAAGCACACAAAACGCAGAACCTAGATGCGGTGGAAGCCGGTACCAAGGCGCTGAACGATGCGTGGATGGCAGCGAGTTCTGAAATGTACAATTCTACCAACGAAACTGGAGCACCCGGTGCGCAGCAGGGAGAAGGTGGAAGTGCGAAGGGAGAAGCTTCCGGTGAGAATGTGACGGATGCGGAGTTTGAAGAAGTTAAATAGCCATTAGCTACTAGCTAATAGCATGTAAAAGCCCGATGAGCAATCATCGGGCTTTTTGTATATTTAAGAAAAAGTGTATGAAAATCACCAATGTGTACGCAATAGTCTGTTGATAGAAGTCCCTGCGGGATTTTCCATTACATTTGATCGAAACCTCGTTAGGAACTATGCAATGGCCTGTCGCAAAGGAACACAGACTGATGATCATGGTGCCACCATTGATCGCCCTGTACGGTGTTATTCCGGTGTATCTTTTTTCAACTATTCCTTTTGACAATATCCTGGTCAGTTAACCTCCGACTGTTTCGGACTTCAATGCATATCGCCGCGAAATACCTGATCAGTTACGGGGTGTCCCTCGCCCTTCACCTTGCTATCCTTATCCTCACGCCATTATTGGCAGGAGCGGAACAATCTGCGTCCTTCATTATTTATCCCTTGGTATCCACGCTGGCTATCAACAGTATTATCCTGATCGTCATTCATATGCAGTTTCTAAAGCGGGATAAGGATAC
>REAQ01000341.1 GCA_004294195.1 Sphingobacteriales bacterium
TACGCGAATGCCGCAGGTGATTTCGGTACACCGGAACAGGAGATCCTGGAAGGTACTTCAGACACTGATTGGGAAAGCTGTATGACGATGAATGATACCTGGGGTTTCAAGAAGAATGACCTGAATTGGAAGTCGTCTAAAATCCTAATTGATAATTTGATTGACATAGCGGCAAAAGGAGGCAACTATTTGTTAAATGTGGGACCTGAGGCAACTGGACTGATTCCGCAAGCCAGTGTGGAAAGGCTGGCCGAAATGGGCAAATGGCTGAAGATTAATGGTGAGGCCATTTATGGCACCTATTCCAGAAAGCAATACAAGGAAGGCGATCAGGTACGCTTTACCGTTAGTAAAGATGGCATGTATACTTATGCGATCATCACAGGGCATAAGGACTATAAAGTACTATTGCAATCCGTGAAACCCGCAGCTGGTTCTAAAGTCCGGATGCTAGGTGTGAAATCTCCATTGCCCTGGAAAATGGCGGGGGATCAGGTGGAGATCCAACTGCCGCTGAAACTACCAACAGACTATGCATGGGTACTAAAGATCCAAAATAATTAGAGGCCTTCCCCTATACACTCACCCTAACGCCTAAACGAACTGCCGCTCATCGCGGCAGTTTGTTTTTCCGGCATTTCTCGCTACAATATTTTACATCTTCCCATACTTTTTCCCATTTTTTTCGCCAGGTAAATGGACGGCCACAGGTCACACAGATCTTTGATGGGAGGTGTTGCTTCTTCACCGTTTATTTTTTACTGGCTGGAGCTGTACTCATGTTCATATAGTCCAGCGCAAGATTGCTCATTGTCTTCACGCCCAGACTTAATCCGCTATCATCAATAAAGAAATCTGGTGTATGGTGCGATGCTACTTTTTTAGGATCTGATCCTTTAGGCATACCCCCTAGGAAGATGAACAATCCGGGCACTTTTTCCTGGAAGAAAGAGAAATCTTCAGCACCTGTTTCAGCGGGTACCAATACTACTTTTTCTGCGCCAGCTGTACGTTGAAGCGTAGGCAACATTTTTTGCGTAAGTGCAGGGTCATTGTATGTAACAGGATAATGGCTGTCATATGGAATATCAACTTGTACGGTAGCGCCCATACCTTCAGCCGTGCTGTTTACAATCTTTTTTATCCGCTCAATGACCATTTTTTCATCATCAGGACTGAGGGTTCTAATGGTGCCACGCATTTCTACCTCTTCCGGAATGATGTTAGAACGAACACCGCCATGAATGGAGCCAACAGTTACCACCGCGGCATTTTCGGTTACATTCAGGTTTCTGCTCACTACAGTTTGAATATTATTGATTATCTGTGCAGACACTACAATCGGGTCTACGGAACTCCACGGGGATGCTCCATGAGCCTGGCGGCCTTTAACAACAATGCGCATATCATTTACACTGGCTAATGCA
>REAQ01000041.1 GCA_004294195.1 Sphingobacteriales bacterium
GGCATAGTCTTTCACCGTTGATGAAAGTCCACCGCCACCGGAATAGTATCCCAGGTTTTCATTCGGGAAATCCACGTATACTTTTTCACCGAGAATATCGTCCTGTGCAGGGAAGGGCTTCATGCCGGTGGAATCATGGGTGTACAGTTTTACCAACCTGCTGTGTTTGTCTTTCGGTAGATAGAACCAGGTATCATTCATGCCGAGGGGATTAAAGATTCTTGTGCGGAAGAATTGCTCCAGGTTCATGCCGCTGATCACTTCCACTACAAGCCCCAGCACATCATCGCCGAGACTGTAGGTCCATTTTTCTCCGGGGTTAGAGAATAGTGGCAGCTTGCCTAGTTTCCGCATGTCCGTAGATAATGAATGACCGCCCACACCAAGACCTGCGGTGATGCCAAATTTTTTATAGAGTGCCTGTGCTTCGGGTGTGCCGATCTGCGCGTAGCCGATACCGGAAGTATGCGTGATCAGATCTTTGATGGTGATCTCTCGTTTCGCGGGTTCACTGGTCCATGTAGTGTCTGCAAGATTGAACTTCGTGACTACTTGTGGCTTAGCGAATTCAGGAATATATCTTGATACGGGATCACTCAGTGTAAGCTTACCTTCTTCCAAAAGGATGAGTATGGCTAAGGAAGTGATGGCCTTTGTTTGCGATGCGATGCGGAAGATATGGTCTGTCCGCATCGGGATTTTCTTTTCCATGTCTGCAAAGCCGAATGCCTTGTTATAGACGATGTCTCCTTCCCTGGCGATAAACGCAACGCCGCCATTCACCAGTTTGGCATCGATCCAATCCTGTATTTTTTTATCGATGCGTTTCAGCTTTTCATCAGAAAATCCTGCGCTGGCAGGAGTGGCAGGGGACAAAATTATTTTTGCCGTTTGTGCAGTGGAGGCAAATACCGAACACATGCACAGGATGGTGAGCAGTTGTTTCATGTGAACAATATACCTATTTCTATTCTAGCGGCATACGTTGCGGCAGCAGTCCTTTTTGCCAGGCGCGGTAGGCTTCCAAAATGTAGGTGTGGAATTCCAGGTCCGTGGAATAGGCCGTGAATTCATAATCTGGTCGCCATGCTTTCATGAAGGTCTCCAGATCCCTGCCGTCTTTCAGTCCGGTGATGCGTTTGACGAGCGATTTGGAGAACCGGTAGTTGATGAATTTATCCTGCTCTTCCGTCATCAACCGGTTCTGTAACATGCGGAGGTTTCGGTTTCTGCGGAAGCGGAACATATTGATGATTTCGTTGGGATCAAAGCCTGGTGTACCACCAAATTCTGCGGAAGGTCCGTCTGATATGCGGAAGCCGCCCCGGGAAGTGCCGAGTACTTTATTGTACTTGTTTCGGAACTCCGTTGAGTCTTCCCGGTAGGACTTCTTTATCACGATCACCTCTTTCAGCATCTTGTATTTATCAGCCATGCTCACCTGCAGGGACACATCGAAAGGATATCCGTATTTGATGTCCCTGACGGGGAACCAGATGGTGGATTTATTGCGATAGGTGAAATTGATGGAATCGGATTTAGACACTAGGATGGTGTAGGAGCCGGATGAGTCTGTGTACACGATGGTGCCCGAGGTGCTGGTCACTTTCACGGCTGCCACGATATATCTTCTTGATGAATCGAGTACGGTGCCTGACACGTAGGTATCCTGGGCGATAATCTGCTGGGAAAGGAAGAAGATAAAGCAGAAAGTGTAAAGGTGTTTCATCCGCGCGGTGTTTGGTTTAGCAGGTCTTTGATCACCCGGGGATAGAATTGGTGTTCCATCTGGTGTACTTTTTTGGCGATGGTGTCTGGGGTATCATCTGGAGAAACAGGTGTGACGGCTTGGAAGATATGTGTACCATGGTCGTATTTTTCATCCACCTTGTGGATGGTGATGCCGGTTTCTGATTCGCCTGCTGCTTTAACGGCTTCGTGCACATGGAGGCCGTACATGCCCTTACCGCCATATTTTGGAAGCAGGGCGGGGTGGATGTTGATGATCTGACCGGGAAAAGCGTTGATGAGGGCCGAGGGCAGTTTCCATAAAAATCCAGCCAGGATGATAAGTGTGGGGTGGAGGGCAGAGATCTCCTCCACGTAGGCATTACCCCTGAAAAAAGGTTCTTTTTCGATGATCAGGGTGGGGATACCCTCTTTTTCCGCGATCTGGAGCACACCGGCCTGAGGCTTATTGCAGGCGATCAGGCTGATCTTCACGGAAGAATCTTCCCGGAAAAAATCGATGATAGCCTGCGCGTTTGAACCGTTTCCTGAGGCGAATATGACCAGATTATGTTTTAGCAATTGGCAATTGACAATTTGAAATTAATTATTGGAAGGTATAAGGTTGAAGCAGAAAATGGGCGATTTCGTTTGGTTTTGAGCCAATTTTGGCCATTTTTTAGCAAATTTCGGGCATTTTGCGCTAAAACGGGCTTCCAACCTCCAACCTCCACCTTCAACCTTTCTTCCGTCCAGACAGCCACCGCAGAATCTTCTTCTCATAGTTCCAGAAGAACCTGAACTGCCCAAAAAAGACAGAAACGATCAGGATGATGACCTGGTAGCCGAAGATGAGGACGATGAGCCGAACAAGCAGCTTCCAGCCCCAGTGGGTTGCATCCGTGAATCCCAGCCAGCCAGGGAGGGAACGGGAGATCCAGGCCGTCAGCGTACCGGTGACGGCGAAAGTGCAAAGGATGAGGAATAGTTGGGTCCCATCGACCTTCCATTTGGCCTTAAGCTTTTCAAACATCAGCAACAGGGATAAAAATTTTTGTGGATGTGTTGACAGTGAAGGTATCAAAGGATATGAAACAAATCTGATTACAGTTCTCTGACAATCGATAGTGCAAAGATTCCACAATCTGCGCAAATCCGCGCCAGCACTGGGTTAAAAAAAATTAAATGATGTTGATATTTTGTTAGCATGGTAGCTTATTTTTGCAGCCTAAGTGGGAATTTGACCGCTTATCATCAATCAATAGCGATTATGAGTCATCATCGATCCATTGTCTCATCTCTTTGTGCCGTTGTTATTTTTGTGTTTTCGCTGACATTTTCCACCGGGGTTCAGGCCCAGGACGGTAAGGCGCTTTTTCAGCAAAAGTGTGCTTCCTGTCATGCTATTGACAAGAATCTAACAGGGCCGGCATTGAAAGGCGTTGAAGACCGTTGGCCCAACAAAGCAGACATTTATAGGTGGATTAGGAACAGTGCTGCATTGATCAAAGAGGGTCATCCCCGCGCTGTTGAAGTTTTCACGGAGTATAAGAAAGTCCAGATGACCGCCTTTCCGGAATTGAAAGATGCGGACATTGATGCGATCCTGGCTTATATTAATACACCAAAACCTGAGCCTATTGACGGTGATAAAGGCGGTAATGGTGTCCCTGTCAGCAACAAAGCCGCAGAAAGCGACAGCGCCCTGATCTTCGGTATCCTCACCATCATCCTCGCAGTGATTGCATTGATCCTTTTGCAAGTAAACAGCAACCTAAAGCGTCTTTCTGATGATGCAGATGGAGTACCGTCGCCAGAACCACTTCCTTTCTGGAGAAACAAAGCATACATCGCGCTGGGTGCCATCGTCCTCTTCATGGTCGGCGGTTACCTGCTCTTCCAGGGGGCATCCGGACTGGGCCGCTCGCAGAAATACCAACCAGAACAACCTATCTATTATTCTCATACCGTGCACGCTGGTGTAAACCAGATCAGCTGTTTGTATTGCCACAATGGTGCGATGCAAGGCAAGCACGCGAATATCCCAAGTGTGAATGTTTGTATGAACTGCCACATGGGTATAAACGAATATGCAAAAGGCCCCAAACTGTATCGTGAAGACGGTACCGAGGTAGATGGTACCGCTGAGATTCAGAAGCTGTATCAGTATGCCGGATGGGATCCCGCAACCAAAACTTACAATGGCAAAGGTTCACCCATCGAGTGGGTGCGTATCCACAATCTGCCTGACCACGTCTATTTCAATCACGCCCAGCACGTGACCGTAGGTAAGCAAGCTTGCCAGACTTGTCACGGTGAGATCCAGAAAATGGGTGAAGTATACCAATACTCTGACCTGAGCATGGGCTGGTGTATCAACTGTCACCGCGAATCCAAAGTTCAGTTCACCGATAACAAGTTCTACAGCATCTACGAGAAATTCCACGAAGACCTGAAGAACAAGAAAATGGACAGTGTGACCGTGGAAAAGATCGGCGGTACAGAATGTATGAAATGCCACTATTAATTCAAGACTGGTCTTAACCCGTCCTGAATTTCCTGAACCTAACTTCAATTTACAAGAGCAATATGGAGCAAAAAAAGTACTGGCAATCTTTTGGCGAACTGAACAAGAGTGACGCTTATGAGAACAGTATCCAGAATGAGTTCGCAGAGGACCTGCCTGTAGAACCGGGAGATGGCAAACTGTTGGATGCCAAGACCCCCAGGCGCGACTTCCTGAAGTATCTTGGTTTCAGCACTGCTGCGGCCATGGCTGCTGCGAGCTGCGAAATGCCCGTGAAGAAAGCGATACCCTACCTGAATAAGCCTGATACCGTAGTGCCAGGCATTCCGGATTATTATGCGAGCACGGTAGTGCAAGACAATGAAGTAGTTCCTGTTGTTGTGAAAGTGCGCGATGGCCGCCCCATCAAAGTAGAAGGTAATGACCTGTCCACCCTCACCGGTGGCGGTACTTCTGCAAGGGTGCAAGCCTCCGTACTCAACATATATGATACGGCCCGTTTGACTTATCCTATGCAGAATGATGGCAAGGAATTCAAAGAGGTATCTACGTATGAAGCGTTCGACAAAATGGTTGGCGAAGCCTTTGCCGGCCTTGGCGGTGCTCCCGTAGTGCTCCTTACATCTTCTGTATCCTCACCCTCTACAAAACAAGTGATCGCCGATTTTCTGGCGAAATACCCCGGCGGAAGACATGTGCAATACGATGCACTGTCGTACTCCGGTTTGTTGCTGGCCAATGAAGCATCCTATGGCAAGCGCGCGATCCCTTCCTATCATTTCGAAAATGCGAAGGTGATCGTGAGCCTTGGCGCGGATTTCCTCGGTACATGGCTCAGCCCCGTGCAGTTTGCACATGCATACAGCAAGGGCAGAAGGGTGAATGCTGCAAATCCTGAGATGAGCAAGCACATCCAATTTGAAAGCATGCTCTCCATGACGGGTGCCAATGCTGATGAAAGGTATGTACATCGTCCATCTGAAACCGGTGCTGTTGCCCTCAACCTGCTTTCTCGTTTAGGCGGTGCCGTTAGTGTACCTGCTGTTGCGGATGCAAGGCTGAAGAAAGGCCTGGATCTGGCGGCCAACCTGTTGAAAACAGCAGGTGGTAACGCGCTCGTGGTGTCTGGCAGCAACGATCCCAATGTACAGATCGTGGTGAACGCCATCAACGAAGCCATCGGTGCCAATGGCAAAACCATCAACTGGTCTTCTACACTCAGCGCAGTGCAGGCGGTTGATAAAGACATGGTGCAGCTGGTTGCCGATATGAATGAAGGCAAGGTTGGTGCGTTGTTGATTCATGATGTGAATCCTGCGTACGACTACTTTGACGCGAAGAAATTTGCCGATGGCATTAAGAAAGTAAAAGTCACCGTAGCGTTCAACGAAAGACTGGACGAGACGGCACAGCTTTGTAAATATGTAGCTCCGGACCATCATTACTTGGAGAGCTGGGGAGATGCAGAAGCAAAATCAGGTTACCTGAGTTTC
>REAQ01000342.1 GCA_004294195.1 Sphingobacteriales bacterium
TTTTTAGATTTATCAGCAACAGAAACAAAACAGGAAGCAGCGCGGAAAACGGGATAATATGGGCAGGCGGTTTGTAGTGATCTGGTTTCCTTATCTCCATACTGATTTGATGGCGAGTAAGGAAGCATGTTTGCATAAACATCCATTTGTGCTGAAAGAAAGTTTTCATGGCAAGATGGTGATCCGTGCGCTCAACCTTCCTGCGCTGCGTCAGGGTTTATATAAAGGGCAATCCATCGCAGATGCAAGAGCCGTTGTTCCGGATCTAATCGTGAAAGATTTGGATACTGAAACGGGTGATCAAGCATTAGAGAAACTAGGCCGATGGTGTATTCGTTTTTCTCCATTGGTTGGTCTTGATCCCCCGGAAGGGTTGATCATGGAAGCCAGCGGCTGTGCGCATCTTTGGGCGGGTGAAGACAAATACCTGCAAGCCATTAAGGAGAAACTTGAGGGCTTTGGATTAACAACGCGTATGGCCATGGCAGATACCATTGGTATTGCCTGGGCCCTCGCTCATCACGGCGCTTTGCAATTGCATATCGCAAAAGGTAAAACCCCGCCTGATTTTCTGGAGTTACCCGTGACAGGTTTGCGTATTGATGAAGGGGTGCAAGATCAATTGCACACACTTGGACTGCGTTGTATCAGGCAATTGTTGGTGATGCCTTTATCCGTTTTAGATAAGCGTTTTCCACCTTCTTTGCGCCAGCGCATCAACCAGGCAAGAGCTGAAGAGGAAGAGTATATAACACCCATTGAAGTACCTGAAAATTTCGAGGTCAGGCTGCCATGTCTGGAACCCATCATTACCCGCACGGGTGTGAACATAGCACTGGAGAGATGCCTTTCAGATCTGATCAACCTTCTGCAAAAAGAACAATTGGGTATTCGTAAAGCCGTCTTCACTGCTTTTGCGTCCGATCGCCAACAATATCATGCAGCCATCATGACCAACAGGCCTAGCCTCAACAGGGATCATTTGCTCAAACTTTTTGCCTTACGGCTTGATGAGATAAAATACAGTGCGGGGATCGATGTTTTTCTGATGGCGGCAAGTCTTACCGAAACCTATCAACCCGCACAGGAGAAGATCTGGCAAGGCCCTGCCGGATTGCAGCATCAAAAGATTGCGGAATGGATTGACCAGATTGAAATGCGGTATGGCACATCAGCCGTATCCCGATACCTTCCTTCGGAGCATCACCTCCCGGAGAAAGCATTTAAGGAAAGTAATAGTCTACAAGAAGAAGCTAAAAGTAACTGGCATGCATCCACGCGCCGGCCGATTCAATTGGTGCATCCGCCCGAAAAGATTGAAGTAACGGCTCCCATTCCGGATTATCCGCCCATGATGTTTCGACATAAAGGCAAACTACATAAGATTATAACGGCTGATGGCCCGGAAAGGATAGAACAGG
>REAQ01000042.1 GCA_004294195.1 Sphingobacteriales bacterium
GCCTATCCTGCAAATTCTTTAACACCAGAGGCTATTTTTTTTTTTTTTTTTTGCTCAAAAGTAAAACCGGCAGCAAAATAAGGTTAGTGAAGGTGGCCGCCAGGAGGGTCAGGGAAGTCAGCAGGCCCAGCGCCTTGGTGCCCCCGAAACCGCTGAACATGAAAATCACGAACCCGGCAATCAGGACCAGCGAGGTATAAATGATACTGATTCCGGTACTCCTGAGCGTCTGCATCACCGTGGCTTCCACATCGTTCCCATGGGCCGGAAGCTCCTGTTTGTAATTGACCAGGAACCGGATGGTCACGTCAATGGCAATGCCGAGGGCAACGCTGAAAATCAATACTGTACTGGGTTTCAGCGAAATGCCGGCCCAACCCATCACACCTGCCGTCAGGGCCAATGGGATGATATTGGGGATCAGGGAACAAAAAAGGATCCGGAAACTCTTGAACAGGTACAGCATACACAGGGCAATTAGCAAAAAAGCCCAGAAAATGGAGTCTCTAAGCCCATTAATAATAAACCGGGAGCCTTCCAGGAAGGTTATACTGGTGCCGGTGAACTGTACATTGTATTTGGAACTGTCAAAATAATAGTCCGCCCGGCCTTTCAGGCTGTCCAGCAAGAGGGGAAGTCTTTTGCTGCCTATATCGGCCATATTTACGCTAACCCGGGTCATCTGCCGGCCCGTATCCAAAAAAGCCAGCATTATTTTCTGGAAACTGCCTTTTCCGCTAACCGTATCTTTTTTCATCCTGAGATAGTCCGCCACAAAGGCCCCGTCGAAGCTATTGGGCATCGTGTAGTTATTACTGTCCCCGTCGTAAAAGCCCTGCTTGGCAAATTTCAACCCCTCGGCCAGGGAAAGCGGACGCGCAATATCCGGATGGCCGGCCAGCTCTGCACTGAACGAATCTATTTTTTGGAAGGTCTCTAACGCACGCATACCCGCAAGACCATTTCTTTTTTTGGTATCGATGAGGATCTCCAGGGGCATGATCCCTTTGAAATGCTTTTCAAAAAATTTCAGGTCCTTGTAGATGACGTCATCCTGAGGCAGATCATCCACAATGAATCCCTGTGAATTGAGCTTCATGATACCTGTCACAGAAAAGGCGACGATCACTAACGTGATCGCATAAACGAGTTTACGGTGGCTGAACACCCACTTCTCAATTCGCGTCAGGATCTTCTCCAGCCATTTATTCTCGAGATAGTTCAAATGCCTGGATTTGGGCGCCGGCAGATAACTCAGTGCTGACGGAAGCAATATCATCGATATAAAAAAGATCACCATGATGTTGATCCCCGCCACAATGCCGAATTCTTTCAGGATCGCACTCTTAGTGAGCGCAAACACTGCAAAACCTATGGCCGCCGTGATGTTACAAAACAGGGTCACAATACCCATCTTGCTTACCATATCCGTCAGCGCTTCTATCTTATGTTCTTTGCTGAGATAAGACGTATGGTACTTGTTCAGGAAATAAATACAGTTCGGTACGCCGATCACCACTACGAGTGGTGGAATCAGTGCGTTAAGAATAGTAATCTTGAAGCCGAACAATACCATAGTGGCCAGGGAAAAGATCACCCCGATGATCACCACCAACAAAGACAGTATGGTGGTGCTGATGCTTCTGAAAAACACTAAAAGGATCACAGCTGAAAGTAGGATGGAACCCAGCAGGAAAAACCGCATCTCCTTGTTCAACCGAATGGCGAGGTTGCTGCGGATCAGGGGCAGTCCGCTCACTTTCACATCTATCTGGTTAGCATTTCCAAACGCGTATACTTTTTCACTGAGCAGGGGAACAATCTTATCCCGCTGTTTTGAATTCAATACATTCTTATTGACGCGGATGCCCAGCAACCATGCACCGCTTTCTGGATTATACATCAAACCCCGATAGAAAGGCAGGCTTTTAAAAATGTTGGCAAGGCTATCCAGTTCCTGCTGGTTGCTGATATTTGAAGGGAAGATTGGCTTTGCGTCAAGTTTTTCCGTGGAATCGTTTTTGACGAGGTTGATGGCGGAAATCACACTGATCACATCATCTACCCCTTCGGTATTTTTTAACTCCTGCTGAAAGGCCAGGAGCTTATTGAATTTCTGCACCTGAAAGAGGTCTTTGTCTATAAACCCAACCGTCATCAAGTTGCCGTCTTCCCCGAATTTTTCTTTGAACCGAAGGTATTCCTGGTATTTCGGATTGTCCGTAGGAATGGCCCTTGCGAAGTCATAACTCTGCTGCACCTGGCTGGCGAAATAAGCCATCACAACGGTAAGGATGCCGAGCCCGATCAGCAGGAAGAGCCTATTCCTGAGGATCCATTCTCCGAGTTTTTTCCACATAGCGCAAATTATACCTCAGTTTTCAGTTCTCCAAGAATAGCTATTAGCTAGTAGCAAATAGCTATTTTTCAAGCTATGCGTTAACTTGCAAGATGCGGTTGCTCACCATCCTGATATTTCTGCTTACCCTTAAGCCTACCCCTGCACACTGCCAGTTACCGCCCATAGGCCAATGGCGGGAACATCTTCCCTGGAACAATGGCATCCAAGTAGCAGCCAAAGAACAAGAGATCATCGCAGCCACACCGTATGGTGTTTTTTTATATGATATCGATGGGGCTGCTTTTACACGACGATCCAAAGTGAATGGCCTCAATGATATTGGGGTGAGTGCGATGGCTCTCGACAGTGTTTCCGGAAAGACAGTTGTGGTTTTTCGCAACAGCAATGTGGATGTATTGGATTGAGACGTTACCATCAATATTCCGGATATCCGGATCAGCAACGCACCCGGTGATAAATCGGTCTCCCGCGCCCTGGCCCGTAACAATACCGCATGGCTAAGTGCAGGTGTTGGCGTGATTGTGCTTGATCTCAACAGGGCAGAAGTGAGATCTACCTGGAGACCCTATGCTTCCGGTGCACCCTTGCCCGTGTTTGCCGTGGCTATGTATAAAGACAGCTTTTATGTGGCCACCCGCGAGGGCGTGCGCAAACTCTCCAATAAAGATGATGGATCCAATTTCCAAAACTGGCGATCTGCAGATGCCACGCTGACTGCAGCTGTGGATCATGTGGTTGCAGACGCCACACAACTTTTTGCCATCACCGGAAACCAGGTGAGAAAATGGGATGGCGTAAAATTCAATCTGTTCTACACTGCGAGCGGTCAATTGGTGAGTGCAGATCTTTCCAACGGACAACTCCTGGTAGGACAAACACTGAACGGACGCGGTTCCGTAGTGCAGCTCAATGCGCAGGGGACCATCGTCACCACATTCCGGCAAGATGTACTCTCATTGCCCAGGCAATGCCTGCTGCGCGATGGAAGCCTTTGGGTAGCGGACCAAAACAACGGCCTGTTGCAGATACAAGGAAATACAGCAGAACGTATTTTTCCCAATTCGCCCATCAACACAGCGCTTGGTGAAATGAAAATGATCGGTAATACCTTATGGGCAACGGCCGGCGCTGTGAATGAAGCATGGAACTACCAGTTCAATCCTAACGGGATTTATGCCTTTGATGGAAACGAGTGGGAGGGATATAACCTCTATGCATACCCGAAAATCGACAGTCTCCTGGATTTGATCACCATTGCCGGACAACCGTCAACGGGTTCTGTTTTTGCTGGTTCATATGGTGGCGGATTATTGGAGATCACTGCCTCGGGGCAATTGAATATTTACAAACAAAATTCCCCTTTGCAACAAGCTGTTGGTGATCCCGGATCCTACCGGGTGAGCGGATTGGCGACAGACGCTTCCGGCAATGTATGGATCGCTAATTTCGGCGGAATCCGAAATCTGCATGTCAGAAAGGCCGATGGCGGCTGGTTATCGTTCTCCGTTCCTTTTTTTATTTCAGAGAATGCAGTAAGCCAGATCACTATTGATGCTTACGACCAAAAATGGATCGTATCGCCCAAAGGAAATGGTTTGTTGTTGTTGAATTCAGGACAGAACATCGATAATCCCAATGACGATCGTTGGCGATATTTCCGGCAGGGCAGGGGTTTGGGTAACCTGCCTTCCAATGTGGTGTATTGTACGGTACAAGACAAGAACGGTTTTGTTTGGGTGGGAACCGATAAAGGCATTGCCGTGATTACCTGTGGGCAGGATGCCTCTGCGAGCAACTGTGATGCGGTAATCCCCATTGTGCAACAGGATAATTTTGCGGGCTTTCTATTTCAGGACGAACAGGTGATTTGCATGGCGGTGGATGGTGCCAACAGAAAATGGGTGGGCACACGAAATGGTTTGTGGTTGATCAGTAGTGATGGCGAGAAAGTCATCACCCAATTCACTAAAGACAATAGCCCGCTATTGGCCAACGAGATCAGTTCCCTGGCTATTCATCCCTTCACCGGTGAAGTATTTGTGGGTACATCCGCAGGCATCTGTTCATTCCGCGGAACAGCTACCGATGGGGCAGATAAAGCATCCTCCGTATTGGTATTTCCCAACCCGGTTCCGCCAGGATATAGTGGTACCATTGGGATCAGGGGACTGGCGAGTAATGCACTGGTCAGGATCACGGAGCAAGACGGCAGATTGGTGTACCAGACCCGTGCACAAGGTGGCCAGGCAACCTGGAACGGAAGGGATCAAAAAGGTAACCGACCCTCGAGTGGTGTTTATCTCGTGTTTGCTTCTGACGAACAGAATGTGGAGCGCATTGTTACTAAAATTTTCTTCATCCGCTAATATGTTGCACAAAACAAAAGGACTGGTGCTGCGCTCCGTAAAGTATGGTGAAACCAGCCTTGTAGTGACTATGTTCACGGAGTTGTTTGGTGTGCAAAGTTATATGGTCAACGGGGTGCGTACCGCATCGCCAAAGCAACCTTACCGGGGAAGTTTTTTTCAGCCCGGAACATTGCTTGACCTTGTGGTGTATCACAATGAAAAGCACACCCTGCAGCGGATCAAGGAATACAAATGGTCATACATCTACCAGGATATTTATCGCAACGTACACAAGAACACGGTGGCTTTGTTTATTTCAGAGCTGTTGCATAAATGCCTTCGCCAGCCGGAGACCAATGCGGAGTTGTTTGCTTTCGTTGAAGATGTTTTGATCCATTTGGATAAATCTTCCGATACCGTGGTGGCCAATATGCCTTTATATTTTCTGGTTCATCAAGCGCATTTTTTCGGATTCATGATCCAGGATGGATACGATGAAACACATCCGGTGCTTGACCTTCGCGAAGGGATGTATATTTCTTCACGGCCGGAGCATCCTTACTATTTGGAAGGGCGTTTGAGCGAGATCAGTTCACAGTTATTGAAAACCCTTCATCCGAATGAACTGGAACAACTGCCGTTGGGAAGGGATCAGCGCAAACTGTTGATGGATGCCTTGTTGGGTTTTTATCAGTTTCATCAGCCGGATTTTGGGCAAATGCGCTCCCTTGCAGTATTACACGCCTTGTACGAGGGGTAATCCACTGAGCCATACCGGCTCGATGCCTAAGGCTGCCGCACCATTGACAGTAGCCCATCGATATACTTCTTTTTTTGGAATATTCGGGAAATGCTGATGGATCATAGTAAGCTCACTTGAAATGGTCAACTGATCATTGCTGGAATAACTGTCTGTACCGATGACGATGGGTATGCCGCTATCCCGCAACATGAGAAGGTCAGGCAAACGATTTTCGATATACAAATTGGCGTTGGGGCAGAGGCAGCAATACA
>REAQ01000043.1 GCA_004294195.1 Sphingobacteriales bacterium
GGGGCCTACATCCGTATGTGTTTCCTCGTAGAACATGGTATTACGCCGCAAGCGTTGGATGAGCATCGCATCGGACCAATACTGTTGCGCGAAGAATGTACGTTCAGGAAGGAGATCCGGTTTGGCGATAAAGTGGAGATCGATCTGCATCTTTCCCGTGCAAGAAAAAACATGCTTCGCTGGTCTATAGAACATACCATCACGCGGAATGGCGAACTATCCGCTGTTATCAAGGTGGATGGATCCTGGATCAGTATGGACAAGCGTAAAATGGCCGCACCGCCGGATTCTTTTGTAACTGTATTTGAGCAGATGCCCCGGTCGGCAGAATTTCACTACTATTGATTCTGACAGTTATCGTAAATTTGGAAATGACCAGATTTACTTTATTTCTGTTATTGATGTTACTGACCGTATCCTGCAACAGTACCGCGCAGACCGCTTTGCCTGTCGAGGATTTTTCCAAAGCCATCCAGCAACCCAATGTACAGATCCTTGATGTGCGAACGATTGGCGAGTACAACTCCGGGTTTCTGAAAAACGCCTTACAGGCAGACTGGAATAACAAGCAACAATTTGCAGATAGAACGCAACATCTGGATAAATCCAAGCCAGTATATGTTTATTGCCTGAGTGGAGCAAGGAGTGGAGCGGCCGCGGAACAACTGCGCGCACAAGGATACAATGCCATCAACCTGGAAGGCGGAATGAATGCCTGGAAACGTGCAGGAAAGCCTGTTGAGGGATTGAAGGAAGTTGCACAGATGTCTGCTGATGATTATTCAACATTGACATCCGCTGCATCCATGGTGCTGGTGGATTTCGGCGCAACCTGGTGCCCGCCCTGCAAAAAGATGGAACCCGTGATCCAGAGGCTGAAAGTGAAAATGGATAAAAAAGTACAGATCAGTTATGTGGATGGCGGACAACATACGGCACTAATGGATCAGCAAAAAGTAGAGGCCCTGCCCACCTTCATACTCTACAAATCCGGTAAGGAAGTCTGGCGTAAGCAAGGTCTCGTGACAGAAGAAGAGTTTACCCAGGTGATCAACCGGTTTCAATGATTAGATCCAACCCTTGGTTGAGAACGCTTTTCAGCCTTGCTCTCTATGTTTCCGTGTATTACATCCTCTTTAGGGATTTGCGCAGCATTGGTCTATTGGTGTTGGTGATTGTGGTTCATGAATTAGGCCATTATTTAGCCATGCGGGCATTCGGATATCGCAATCTTGAAATGATGTTTGTGCCGATGTTAGGCGCTTATGTCTCGGGTCAACATGAATCCGTGGAACCTGCGAAGCGGCTCATCGTATTGTTTGCCGGGCCCATTCCCGGCCTGGTGTTAGGGACGATGTTCGGCATGTTGTACTCATACCAGCATCACTATATCCTCTATTTGCTGGCCTTGATGTTTATAATGCTGAATCTTTTCAACCTGATCCCAATAGCTCCCATGGATGGAGGCCAGATCCTGAATATTCTTTTCCCAGGAATTCAACGATCCCTTCAAACGATTTTTATCCTGTTGGCCACAGCTGTGATTACCTATATGATGGTATTCTACAAATCATATATCCTCGCATTACTGATCCTGCTATTGGCATCTCGCTTGTTCAGGCTTTGGCAGCGTCAACCGATGCAGGAGCAGGAGCATAAAAAAACTGAGCCCCTTTCGGCGCTCAGTCGGAATGAAAAGATCATGTTCATCACCCTCTGGGTGGTTGCCATCATCATCCCCTTGCAAACTCTGTATCGCGTAATTTAGAGTTCTACTTTATCGATCTGTATATTCACATGCAGCTTCACTTCATTGCTTACTACAGCTCCACCCGTTTCTGTAAGTACATCCCACTGTAAGCCAAAATCTTTACGGAGGATCTTACCATTCAATTCAAAGCCAGCCTTAGTTTTACCGTAGAATGGATCTTTATTGGTTCCCAGATACTCTACATCCAGTGTTACTGATTTGGTGACATCGCGGATGGTGAGGTCACCAACCAGTGTATAATTGTCGCCGCTTTTTGTAAAGCTGGTACTTTTAAATTTCAACTCAGGGAAATTGGCTGCGTCAAAGAAATCCGCACCTTTCAGATGACCATCGCGTGCTTCAGCACCTGTATCAATGCTATTGACGTCTGCTGAAAATTCAATCTGTGCATCGGCGAAATCATCACCGCTGGATACCACTTTACCAGAGAAGTTCTTGAATTTACCGGTTACGGTAGTGATCACCAGGTGCTTCACCTTGAAGGAGATCTCGCTGTGCATGGTATCTATGGCCCATGTAGTTGTTACTGCTGCTGTTGCTGTTGACATAATAATCAGGTTTTTTAAATTCGATGTTGTAACATCAAAATTACAGCAGTTGTTCACAGCCGACAATTGAAAAACGATGGTCTTAATGGTATTTTTTACGGATGTGGTCCCTGAATTCCGAAAAGCTTTGGTTTTGCTGCTGTCTGAACAGCTTGCTGAAGTGACTGGGGTCATCAAAGCCGAGCGTATAAGCCACTTCCTTAGCCGTGATATCGGCAAAGCCGGCATATCGCTTCGCCTCCAGCATGATACGGTTCAGGATATAGTCCTTTGCCGAAGTCCCCGTTTCAACAGAGATCACTTCGTTCAGGTGATTGGGGGTGATATGCAGTTCGCGAGCGTAATCTGCCACCTTATGCCATTCATGGTAGTGGTTTTCCAACTGGTCCCTGAATTGCTTTACAATCTGTGCCTTTGTATGTGTCCGCGTTTCAACTTGTATGCTGCTTTGCTGTGAGAACCGCTTGCATTCCAGGAGAAATAATTTCAGCCATGAACCGATCCCATCCAGATAGAAGGGTTTGCGGGCGATGTATTCTTCCTGGATATGAAGAACAAGGTGCTCAAGTCCATGGCTGTCCATCTCATCGGTCAGGTGAAACGGTGCGAGGTCATCACACCTGAAAAAGAATCCGGTGTCTTCGATCCAGTGCTGGGATAAACCTTGCTCATGAAGGAAGTCTGGAGTGAACAACAACACAAATCCTTTTGCGCCAGGATTCATTTGTACATGGTGCACTTGCTCAGGTGTGAGAAAATAAATGGTATCGTTTTTCACATCGTAAGACCTGAAATCAATGTGGTGCTGACCACTTCCTTTCCTTACCCAGAGAATGGTATAGTAGTTATGTCGATGGGGTTCCAAAGCCTGACCCGGATGTTGCATAGACTCTATCTGCTCCATGGTCCTGAACACAAAAGAAGCCGGCATGCCGTTCTCCTTTAGCGTCACCCTGTCTACCTGATGTCTCTTGACCATTCCCAAATTTAGCCCTTAATTGGTTATTTTTTTCGATCTTGGCAGCATGGTTCCCGAAGGAAAGTACCTGATGTTCCGCAACAGGCTTGAGAAGGTGTACAAGCATCGTGCAAAACTTGCCCGCCGGCAGAACATTAGTTGTTATCGGCTTTATGACCGCGATCTACCGGAGTTTCCCCTGATCATTGAAGTATACGAGGATTCCATCTATGTGGCAGAGTATAAGGCCAATCATGACTTGTGTGATGAAGACTACGCCTTCTGGCTTGATGCAAGTTTAGATATGTTGGAGCAGGTTACCGGTGCGCCCAGCGAACGTATTTTTTGTAAACGCAGGGAAAGAAAAGCAGATCGGCAGAGCCAGTACCAGAAGATTAGTGAGAAAGGGGAGGAAGTAGAAGTAGGGGAAGGAGGGTTGAAGTTCTTGGTTAATTTGCACGATTACCTGGATACGGGTTTGTTTCTTGATCACCGGATGACGAGGGACATGGTTCGCAAAGAAGCAAAAGAAAAGCGCTTTTTGAACCTGTTTTGTTACACGGGTTCGTTTACGGTGTATGCTGCAGACGGTGGCGCCACCAGTTCTGTTTCCATCGATCTTTCCAATACCTATATTGATTGGGCGCAGCGCAATATTCAACTAAACAAACTGAGCGGTCCTGCACATCAGTATATCAAAGGCGACGTGCTGCAGGTTTTACCTGGATTGAAGGATGAACATTTTGACCTGGTGGTGCTGGATCCGCCCAGCTTTTCCAACAGCAAGATGATGAAAGATTTCCTGGATATTCAACAGGATCATGTGGAACTCATTCATCTTTGCCTGCAGAAAATGACAACAGGCGGAATATTATATTTTTCTACCAACCTGCGCACTTTTGTGCTTGATAAAGATGCTATCAAAGCCAGTTCTATCAAAGACATCACCAGGGCCACAACACCTTTTGATTTTGAAGGGAAGTTGTTGCGATGGTGTTATAAGATAGTGAAATAGGCATTGGGCATTGGGCATTGGGCGGGTGCATCCACACTACTGTAGATAAATCTTCCTCGTCAGCCATTCATAGGGTTCAAAGAAATGATGTTGGAACACTTGGTCTGCAGGCTTATCAAACTTAGCGTGATAAGATGAATCAGTGATGAGTACAATGGGCACGCCGGCGCGCATATAGTTCATTGATGAGGCGTAGACGGGTTCCCTGAGTTGCGGCAGGTATTTTTTAACTTGCGGATAAAGTTTTTTTCCGAGGTATTTGGAGAATCTCTTGTTGGCCTTGGCACTTCCCTTATCCAGTTTATTATACACGCCGTTGAGATACCACCGCACCAGCATTTTTTGTTTTTTCAAGGCCGGCTTAATATTGGTGAAGGGATTAACGCCATTGAAATCATCAAGGGTCTGAATCGAGAAAGCCGATTCCGGTACCCAGTCAGCTGCGTTCACAACAGTATAACTTTTGCCATTGCGCGTGATGTAATCATAGTCGTATGCATAATACAGATTCCCCGGTTTGGGTGCTGCGCTGCAATAGGTCCTGAATGAAATATCTTTTGCGATTCCTCCTTCCTGCTGCAGATAATACAAGTAAGAGGTGGTCAGGAAACTTAATGCACCACCCTGGCTGTGACCAAAGATGATAAAATTCTTTACATTCTTTTCCGCGTATAGTTTTTTGATTTGTGTGACCATCTCAGGCGCCATGTGAGCAAGCCCGATCGTCCAGCCCACATGAACGGAAGCATTTGCATTTTCGGCAAGCTTGTAGTTGAATATGGTGCTGTCGTTGATTTGGATTTTTCCTGTTGCAGGCGTCATGGCTGAATAGAAATTCTCCAGCCAGCTACTGGCGTGCTGCACGGTACCACGGATGCAGATCACGGCAGTTTGGTCTGGCCGCAGCCATACATCAAAGATATTCTTCAGTCCCACTTCCGGCGAGCGGTACAACATGGTTGCGGTATTGCAACTGTCTTTGCCGGCGTAACTCTTTGCGCCGAGGTCAAGTAAATCGATGTATTCCTTCGGCTGAAAACCGACGGGTGTGATTTGTGCCGATGTGTTGAGGCCGATGAATAGGGTAGTAAAAAGGATCCAGCTTTTCTTCATAACCCAAAGAAACAAAAAAGGCAGTATATGGTTCTGGCTCGTATAAATAGGCCTTGAGCGGGCAATCAAAAGCCACTCGGCAGATTGTTTAGCCTTTGGTTATCTTTGCACCGTGATAACAACCATTGGCACAAATATTTCCCGCGCAGTTGAACTCCTGATACAGGGCCAGCTGGTGGCCATCCCTACAGAAACGGTGTATGGCCTCGCGGGAAATGCCACCAATGGCGAAGCCGTTGCAAGGATTTTTGAAGCCAAGCAGAGGCCCCGGTTCAACCCGCTGATCATGCACTTGCCCAGCCT
>REAQ01000343.1 GCA_004294195.1 Sphingobacteriales bacterium
CTATGAATATACGCTTGCGCTTCGTGCAGTGACATCGGTGGATGGTATGACGGCCGATTGGGCGCATCTACCCTACGAGTTTCTGGCACATGTATCCAATGAGATCATCAATAAAGTCAGGGGTATCAACCGCGTGGTGTACGACATCAGCTCCAAGCCCCCGGCAACCATTGAATGGGAATAAAAACCGAACGATGAAGCGAATCCTCCAAATCCTTCTCCTGTGTACGGTCCTTGTAGGAAGTACTAACGCTAACGCACAAACGAAAGAGCACCAGGTGGCGTTGTTGTTGCCTTTGTATCTGGACTCAGCCTATGATGCTGCAGATGCATACAAATATGGCAAGGGATTTCCCAAGCAATCTATTCCTGCTTTAGAGTTTTACATCGGAGCGCAATATGCATTGGATTCATTGCAGAAAGAAGGCAAGAAACTGAAGGTGCATGTAATTGATTACAAAGCTGCTGCCCATCAGCCTTCTGCCCTATTTGCTCTGCCCTTATTTGATTCCATCGATCTTATCCTTGCTCCGGCGTCGGGAACCGACTATCTGCAAATAGCTACCCTGGCACAGCAGAAAAACATTCCTTTTGTGAGTGCCACTTACCCCAACGATGGCGGGGTTCGCAACAATCCGAATGTACTCATCGCCAACGCAAAGCTCAACACACATTTACAGGCTACTTATAATTACGTGCTTCGCAATCATGGCACCAGTAAGGTCTTTTATGTGCGCAGGAAAAATGCCAATGATGATCGCGTCGCAGAAGTGTTCACCAGCCTCAACGCATCTTCCAACGGTCCGGTGATGAAGATGGAGACTGTGATCTTGAACGATGTGATGACCACGGCAGACCTAAAAGCAAAGCTGGATACCTTACGTGAAAACGTGATTCTCGCCGGCAGTCTGGATGAAAATTTTGGAAGAAATTTATTAATGGCCGCGTCCACCCTTCCCAAAAACATTAAGCTCACCATTGTGGGTATGCCTACCTGGGAGAGCATTCGTGAGCTTTCCAAGTCGGAAGTACGAGCCATGCCAGTCATCCACTCTACGTCATTCTTCAACAACCCTTCCGTAACACTCGGCACAAACTTTGAGGAAGCTTACCGCAAGCGCACGTACAGCCGACCCACCGATGTGGCCTTCAAAGGATACGAGCTTACCTGGACTTTTGTCAATCTTTTATTGAAGTACGATGACCAGCTGATGAAGCATTTGGATGACGAGAGTTTTAACCTCGTTACGGACTACGATTTCAAACCCATTACCTGGAGCAAAGGGTCAGCAACGCCAGATTATTATGAGAACAAGCGGGTGTATTTGGTAAAGAGATTAAATGGGGTTGTTACAAGAGTGAACTAAGAAATTGGTATTTTATTACTGTTTCTCTACCCTGACTTCATTTTCT
>REAQ01000044.1 GCA_004294195.1 Sphingobacteriales bacterium
GAATAAATTGAAAAATAATATTACCTATACTGTATGTTTGAGTACGTTGAGAAATATATGTTCAAGTTATTTCATACGTTTTTGAAAGTTCTAATGTTTGGTCTTGGGCAGCAGCGTACTCTGGTCCTATAGGGTATTTTTTGAAAATATTTGTAGTGAATAAAGTAATAATTGCTATGATTATAAATCCAGTCCCTATGATTCGTTGGTATTTTGTTTTAACAAATAATTAGTCGGCACATTCGCCTATTCATTGACGTTTGGTCCGCTTTTTTATCCACAGCGGTATATAACCCCAATCGTTAACGAAGTGTTGGAGTAATTTTATCGTATTTAGTTTTTTTATAACAAGCGTTAGCGGACATTTACAATATGAGCGCGAGAATCATTTCTTTGTTGTTGGTATGCTTATGCCTGCAACAAGCCCAGGCCCAGCAGACTCGGATATATACGGACCCTCTGGAATCCTATTACAAAGCCAAAGACCTTTACCAGAAGGAGCAATACAGTCTCGCTTACCCCATGTTCAGGGAACTCTCGGCCAACAGGCGGGAACCGGACTACAGTAATTATAGAATCCCTTTTGAAGAGGTAGACTACTATACCATATCCTGTGCCTTGCGTCAGAACGAGGGTACCGCAGAAGAGCAGGCATTGAGTTTCTCGGAGCTGCAATCCAACCAGGCCCTTCGTCAGAAAATGAGCTTTCAGTTGGCTGAATATTATTTCCGTCACCAGAAGTACCGGGATGCCATCGATCTGTATGAAAAAACAAATGAGACCAACCTGAGTGAAAAAGAAATCGCTGACATGAAATTTCACCAGGGTTATAGCTATTTCACCCTGCAACAATTTGACCGGGCAAAGCCTCTGTTGAATAGTGTGCGGTTGATGCCGGAACATGCCAACTATAAAGATGCAAACTACTACTATGGTTTTATTGCATTCAAGGATCGGCAGTACAATGATGCGATGGATGCTTTCCGCAAAGTGGAAGATGACGCGGAGTATGGAAAGGTGGTGCCATATTATATCGCTAATATCCTTTTTCTTCAGGGCAAAAAAGAAGATGCGTTAAAGTATGCTGAAGCTAACCTGAAGAAAACGAATACGGGTTTGTACGATGTGGAACTGAAGCGCATGGTGGGTCATGCCTATTTTGAGAAACGGGAGTTTGCCAAAGCGCTTCCATATCTGGAAGCCTATATGGCCAAAACACCGGAACCTTCCAGGGAAGATATCTACCAGGTCAGCTACAGTTATTATGATGCAAAGCAATACACCAAAGCCATTGATGGATTTAAAAAACTGACTGACGGGAAAGACTCCCTTAGCCAGAGTGCGATGTACCTCCTTGGTGATGCGTACCTCAAAACCAATCAGAAAGCCAATGCAAGAAACGCATTCTCCATTTCATCCAACAACCCATCTAACCGCCAGCAAAGGGAAGTCTCCCTTTTTAATTATGGGAAGTTGTCTTATGAATTGGGATTCCAGGATGCAGCACTTACGGCCCTGAAAGATTTTACGACCGAGTTCCCAGGTTCAACCTATGCCGGTGAGGCGAGGGAACTAATGGGATCCATTCTGGCCGGCACAAATAATTACAGAGAAGCGCTGGAAGTTTTGGACGGATTGAAAAACCCTTCTGAAAATGTGAAGCGTATACTGCCAAAAGCTTTGTATGGACGTGCGATGGAGTTGATCAATGACCAGGCGCTGCAACAAGCCGATGCATTGCTGGATAGGATTCTGAAAGATCCGAATAATGCATCCGTGCTCGCACCCACACATTTCTGGAAGGGTGAGATCGCTTATCGCCAAAATAAATTAGATGATGCTGTGCGTCATTATAACAACTATTTGAGCACTGGTGGTTATCAGCAGGGTGAAGTCAATCCCCAACATGCTCGGTACAATCTCGGATATGTTTACCTGAGAAAAGAAAATTACAAAGTAGCGTTGGGATATTTTGATCAGGTGGCCCAACCCGTGACAATTAATTCATCAGACATTATTCAGGATGCCTACCTAAGGGCAGCCGATTGCCATTTCATGAATCGTGATTTTGCGAAAGCCAAAGCGATGTATAATACTGCGCTTGGATATTCCTGGCCCGCGAGCGACTATGCCACTTACCAGTTGTCTATGATCGCCGGCGTGAATAGTGCAACGGAGAAGATCAAGACCTTGCAGAGTTTTGAACGCAAGTACCCCAGCTCAGAACTGGTTCCCTTTGTAAATATGGAGATCGCCAATACTTATCTTTCTCAGGAGAAATACAGGGAAGCCATTCCGTATCTCAACAACGTAATTAAGTCAACCGCAGCGGGGATTTTAAAGCCGCGGGCCTATCTCCGTATGGGTATTGCGCAATATAACCTGAACAACAACAATGAGGCGTTGGCGTCTTATCGAAAACTAATTGCAGAGTATCCAAACTCACCAGAAGTGGACGAGGCACTGGAAAGCGCAAGAGCTATTTTTATTGAGGATGGGCGTACCAATGAATATGTTGATTTTGCTAAGGCTTCCGGCCGTTCTGTAAGTACCGGTCAGCAGGATTCGCTGGCCTATGCTTCAGCTGAAAGCAAGTATGCGTCGGGTGATCAGAACGCCTCCATTGCCGCATTCAACAGTTATGTCCAGCAGTTCCCCAATGGCACACACTTGATAGAAGCATTGTACCTGCGCAGTGATATTTACAACAAGCGGAAAGATTGGAAAAATGCATTGGAAGGCTATATGCAGGTAGCAGACAGGGCACCTAATAAATATGCCGAACAAAGTGCGCAGGCTGCAGCCAGGATCAGCTATTTTGAACAAAAAGATTACGCCAGGGCAGAGAAATATTTCGGGCAGTTGAAATCGTTGACGGGTGACAGAGAGATGAGGCTCGATGCGATGCGTGGATTGTTGCGCAGCCAATTCCAGTTAAAGAAATTTGAGGAGGGCAGTACCAATGCCAATGAGTTGTTGAACGAGAAGTCCATCAGCACAGACGACAAGGTACTCGCGGCCATGATGCTCGGGAAGCACAATCAAAGTAAGGCCCAGTTCAGCGAGGCCATCACGCAGTTCAGGTCCGTGGTTGCGCTTAGTAAAGCGGCCTATGCTGCTGAGGCCCGCTATGAGATTGCCGCCAGTTATTTCTTGATGGATGACCTTAAGAATGCGGAGAAGGCTGCCTTTGAAACCATAAATAAATCAGGGTCCTACGATTATTGGATCACCAAGGGCTATATTCTTCTCGGTGATATTTTCTACCGCCAGAAAGATAGTTTCAATGCCAAGGCAACCTGGCAAAGTGTGGTAGAAAACAGCAGTGTAACAGAACTGAAAAACGAAGCGCAGGCGAGACTTGATAAACTGAATGCAGAAACAAAATGATGAAATCACTATATATCTCTTTTGCGGTTGTTACCGGATTCGCAGGCATGTCTGCTTCGGCGCAGGACTCCAGCAAGAAAACCATTGAGATTACATCTTCTTTCAAGCCCGTGCTTCGCAACGCGGCGAAGATCAATTTCAATGCTACACCGCCGTCCCAGGATACTACCAGGCCAAGACTGGTGTACACGATCCCGGCGCAGAATGTGATCCCTGGTCTTGCACCCGTTTCCTTAAAGCCACTTGCACTGGTACCTGATTCCAACGCGGGCTGGCGAAACAGCAATTATGTGAAACTTGGTTATGGAAACTTGTCCACGCCCTACGCTGAAGCAGGCATATCGGTACCCCTGGGTAGTTCAAACCTGAACGTATTGTTTGATCATGTGTCTTCCAATGGTAAGATCAAATACCAGGATTATGCTGAAACCAACGCCAAGGGCTACCTGTACACGCCGTTATCTGACAAGGTTCAACTACAGGCAAGCCTAGGATTGAGCAGTGACCGATACAACCAATACGGTTATGATCAAACCCTATACAATTTCTCTAAAGAAGATGTACGAAGGAACTATACTACCATCGCTGGTGAGATCGGGATTCGCAATCCCGTACCTACGGAGTATGGAATTTCTTATAATCCAAGGTTGAACATTGATGTTTTTTCTGATAATTATGGCAACAATGAATCCAATGCGAGGCTGAGAGTGCCCATAGAGAAGTTCATCGGAAAAACCTTTGGGTTCAGGATGGGACTGGATGCTGACCTCACGAGATACTCACCGGAAACGGGTTCCACCATCAGCAATAACCTATTTCAGGTGCCCGTCTCTTTGGTATTCCGCACGCCAAACGTAAAGGTGAATGGTGGGGTGATCCCGTCCTGGGATAACGGTGCGTTCAAGTTATTGCCAAACATTCTTATTGATGTGCCACTGGTAGGAGAGAAGTGGATCCTCCAGGGAGGTTGGTTGAGTTATTTCAATAAAGGCAGCTATCAACGCCTGGCGGGCATAAATCCATACATGGCGCCGCCCACAGCACTGAAGAATACAAGGATGATTGAACGATATGTAGGCTTTAAAGGAACCATTCTGGATCATTTCAGTTACAATGCCAAGGTTGGCTATGCGGAATTCCGAAATGTGCCCTTGTTCCTGAATGATGCTGCCAGTGGCAAATCATTTGAGATCACCTTTGAAGAATCCCTGAAAGCCATTCAACTACAAGGTGAATTTGGATTTGTTCAAGCCGAGAAGTTTTCGCTTTCAGCAAGGTTTAACTATTACAAATTCAACAGCCAGCGCACGGAAGACCGGGCCTGGAGCCTGATCCCATTGGAATTTTCCACCAACCTGCGTTGGAACCTATTGAAAGATCTCTGGGTTACCGGTGATCTTTTCATCTGGGATGGACCATTGTATAAAACCAAGTCCGGTAATACCGGCAGATCACCTGGAGCGGTAGATATGAACGCCGGTCTGGAGTTCAAGGTGACCCGGAATATATTCCTCTGGACGCAGTTCAATAATCTTTTCAATTCAAAGTACCAGCGCTGGAATCAGTATGATAATTATGGGTTCAATATGCTGATCGGAGGTTTGTATAGGTTTTAGCGGTAAGGCTCAGGGGGAGGCAAGAGTTTTTTTTACTTTTTAATTTTGACTTTTTAATTAACCTTTGGCGTATGTCCAACTCAAAGGAATTCCCCTTGCTCCTGAGATTGTTTTTTCTCCAGCACAAGCACCTGAGTGTGCCTGGCCTGGGGAGCCTGCACCTCGTTCGCAAGCCGGCAACCCATGATATTGCCTCCAGGCAATTGCTTGCACCAGCATACAGCATTTATTTTGACGAGCATAATGACAGTCCCAACAGGGAACTTTTTGGATACGTATCCAAGAAGCTCAACCTTCCGGAATGGGAGGCCATCGGCATGGTGAATCAGTTTGCCATGGATCTGAAAGAGACGCTCCGCACGGGTAAACACTATCACTGGGAGGGAATCGGAGATCTGGAAACGATTCCCGGCGGTCAGGTAATCCTGAAGTCCGCTGCGGTAGACTTTCCTTTTATGCCTCATGTTTCTTCAAACCGGGTGATCCGTAAGGAAGTTGCCCATACGGTTTTGGTAGGGGAGCGGGAAAGGTCGTCCGGTGACGCCCAACAGTGGCTGGAAGAAGATGTGGTGGTGGATAAGGCAGGATGGTGGGTAGCCGCCGTTATCATTGCGGCCTTGGTAAAAA
>REAQ01000108.1 GCA_004294195.1 Sphingobacteriales bacterium
GAATTTGCAGGATAGGCCCTACAAAAAGGCCGAATTTTCACTATTTGTTATAATTTGCGAGCCTGTCTTATTATCCATCCTTAGAAACCCCAGATAGAATCCTACACCTTAGGCTCAACCAACTGTTTATCTATTAGTTAATAAAAACCAAAACTGACAAGAATGAGAAAACTTGTGCTACTGCTATGCGGTGTACTGCTCCTTTGGGGACAGTTGCTTGCTCAGACCCGAACCATCAGCGGCCGGGTTGTAGATGCGGACGGGAAACCAATCCCTAATGCTTCCGTGATCGTGAAGGGGTCATCCCAAGGTACTTCAACAAACAGTGAAGGTGTGTTCAGTCTGGCGGTCCCCACTGGGACTACAAGGCTCGTCGTTTCTGCAGTGGGTATGACCACCCAGGAACTGGCGCTGACATCTTCAACCAGCAATTACTCGCTCTCCATGAAAGCGGAGGACCGCAGCTTGGAAGCGGTGGTTGTAACAGGTTATTCTACAAAGAAAAAGAGGGATGAAGCTGGTGCCATTTCCACTGTAAAGGGAACTGAAATCAGAAACATTCCAAACGCGTCTGTAGACAAAGCCTTACAAGGCCGTGCATCGGGTGTTTTGGTTCAATCCAACAATGGTATACCTGGTGGTAACATCAACGTTAGGATCAGGGGTACAGGCTCCATCAACGCGGGTAACGATCCACTGTACATCGTGGATGGTGTACAGATGAACCTCAGGAGTGACGGTAACTTTACCCAAACCAATCCACTATCTTTCTTAAATCCTAACGATATCGAATCTATCGATATCCTTAAAGACGCCGCCTCTGCAGCGATCTATGGTGCCCAGGCTTCCAACGGTGTTGTAATCATCACCACTAAAAAAGGAAAGGCAGGCAAAACAAAGTTTGATGTGAACATGTATTGGGGGCAGGGTAAAGCACTCAGAAAGATGGATGTCCTGAATTCTCAGGAAATTTTCCAAATGAGGTCAGAAGCCTATGCAAACTCTCAAAACCTTTCTGCTACGGACCTTGCCGTTAAAAGGTTTGTGTTAAACGAATATCGCGTTCCTGGTGCGGCAGGACTTACAGACAAGCAAGCGGATTCGGCTACACTAGCCTTGCCAACATACGACTGGCAGGATGCTACATTCCGTACAGCACAAATCAGGAACTATGAACTGGCGGCTAGTGGGGGTAACGATCGTACTACTTTCCGTGTGTCTGGTTCTTATTCTTTCCAGGAAGCCGTAGTAACTAAAGCAGACTTCCAGCGTGGTGCATTGAAGTTTGACCTTACCAACAAGGCAACAGATAAGTTGACCATTGGAACATCACTTAATCTCAGTACTTTCCGCCAGAATGTACCATTTGCAACGGATGGTAGTTTCCTCGGAAGTCCTGCGTTCTCCAGCCCACTGATCCTTCCTTTTAACCCAATCACTAATCCTGATGGCACCTATTTTGGTGTGCCTCCAGCCAACCTGGCAGGTATCCTTAATCAGAATGTGATAGCAGTTAATGATTTCAATACTGGTTTGAACCGCACCAATCAAATGGTTGGTAACGTGACACTTGACTACAAATTCACCAAATGGCTCAGCTTCCGTTCCTTCTATGGTTTGGATTATCGCCTTGTACAAGGTAAGCGTTACACAGATCCTCGTACACCGGATGGATTTGCAATCCGTGGTCTGGGTCAGGCTGAATCTGAATGGAACACTAACTTCATGACCAGCCAGGTTTTCAATTACAACTTTGAACTTGGATCCAAAGTGAAGTTGGATGGTTTCGCCGGTTATGAATACAGGGTTGAAAACCAGGAAGGCATTTTCGCCATCGCCGATGGTTTCCCAACCTTCCAGTTCAGAACACTGAACACTGCAGCTAATCCTCGTGCCCCAGGCGAATTTTTCACTGGTTATAAGCGTCAATCGCTCTTCAGCCAGGCAAACCTTAACATAGATGGCAAATACTTAATCAGTGGTGTGGTAAGGTATGATGGTTCATCTCGTTTTGGTGATAATTCACGTTATGGTCTTTTCCCTGCCGTGAAAGCTGCATGGAATATTGACAGAGAAGATTTCATGGCCAAGTCAAATGCCGTTTCCTCACTTCGTCTCCGGGCCTCATGGGGTCAAACAGGTAACGACCAGATCGGAAACTTTGACGCGCTTGGTTTGTATGGAGGTGGTTTTGTATATAATGGTGCACCTGGTATCAGTTTCACCCAGTTGGCAAATCCCAACCTGCAGTGGGAGCGTAATGAAACCGTAAACTTTGGCGTTGACTTTGGCTTGTTTAGAAACAGGATCTCAGGTTCTGTGGAAGTATATAACAAACTTACCAAAGAACTACTTCTCTCTCAGCCTGTTCAACAGACTTCAGGTTTTTCTGATATTACTAGAAACGTTGGTCAGATAAGGAACAGAGGTATTGAATTAACTTTGACCGTTGATTGGCTTCGTTCAAACATCGGACAAGGATTTAACTGGAGTTCAACATTTGTATTTACGAATAATAAGAACACTGTAAATAAACTGTATGATAACCTACAGGAACTTCCAGGTAATCCTGCCATCAGGGTTGGCAGAGAATTGAACTCCATCTTCACTCAAAAATATGCAGGTGTTAACCCTGCAACAGGTCGCCCGATGTGGTATGACGCAGCAGGTAACCTGACTTATCAGGTTTTGGCTGCAGACCGAGTGTATATTGGCGATCAACAGCCTAATCAATTTGGTGGTTTGAGCAATACCTTAAGTTGGAAAGGATTCACTCTTGATGTATTCTTCAACTATGAATATGGCAGGCTATCGCAAGATGGTCAGGTGAATTTCATGATTGAAAATCAAGCCCGTTTCAATACTAATCAAGACAACTATGATGGTAGGTGGACTACACCAGGCCAGATCACATGGTGGCCAAGGATGAACCTGAACGGCGCTGAATCAAAAGGCAATGGTGCACAAACCGGCAGCCGCACCTGGTTCAAGGCAGATTACATCAGGTTGAAGAATGTAATGCTTTCTTACAACTTGAATAGCGACGTAACTAGAAGACTTAAAATCAGCAATGCGAGGTTCTATGTTCAGGGAACCAACCTCTGGACTTATTCAGACTGGTTTAGCTATGATATCGAATTTGTGGGAACAGCTACAGGTATTGTACCACAAACCAGGAACTTCACAGCAGGTGTACAGTTTTCCTTCTAACGAAAAAAGAATTTGAAGATGAAAAAACTAATCATATTTACTTTGGCCGTAACACTGCTGGGCGCAAACTGGAGTTGTAAAGACGCTCTGGAAATCGAACCCAGGCAGTCGATACCAGCCTCTACTGCACTAACCAGCAAAGATGGTATTAGTGCCGCCTTGGTTTCCGTATACTCACGCCTGAAAGGTGTAAGGGTCTACGGACGTGACCACATTGCACTTCCAGAAGCACTGGCGGATAATGGTTTTGCTACAAACAAGTCTGGCCGTCTTCTTGGTGAGGCGAACAATGTGCAAGGTGCGCAGTTCCCTGCTGCACTTTGGCAAACATCCTATGCAGCAATCAATCAGACTAACCTGATTCTGGCGGCTATACCTGCGGCAACGGATCCAACCATCACACCGGCAGATCGTACGTCTTGGGAAGCCCAATTGTACTTCCTTCGTGCATTGTATCATTTTGACATGGTGAAAGTATACGCATATATGCCTGGAGCAGAAGTAGCCGCCAACAATCGCGGTGGTATTCCTATTCTTACATCAGGCATCAACACATCAGATGACGCATTGCTACTTAAGCCTGCAAGGGCACCCATTGCAGATGTTTATGCCCAGATAGTGAGTGACCTGGAATCTGCTAATGCACGTTTTACTGGTACTTCAGGTCTGCCAAACCTTGCCAACAAACCTGCCACTCAGGCGTTGTTGTCAAGAGTTCACTTGTACTCAAAGAACTATGCGCAGGCAAAACGTTGGGCTGATTCAGCCATTGCGACTGTAGGTTCAAGGCTCACGACAAGTGCTACATACGTATCAAACTGGAGAGCAGCCACACATAATGAGAGTTTATTTCAGGTGTTCCTTGCCACGAATGCCGAGAATAATGGTGTAAACGAGTCACTTCAGACTTCGTTCACAACGCTGAATGCACCTGGCGGAACCGTAACAACAGGTTTCGGTGATTTGGTACCTACCATTAGTTTGTTGAATGGATTGGGCATTACAATGACTGGTGGAAACACTACAACGGTTTTCGGTGTCAACGTAACCATTGCTACCAGAACAGCCGATGTAAGAAATCAATTGTATGAAGTAGGTACCACAGGTAGAGGTCCTTCTAAAATAGAGTGTACCAAATACATTGGAAAGAATGGTTTCCCTAACCTGGACAATATTCCTGTGATCAGGGTTGCGGAGCTTTACCTTAATCGTGCTGAAGCGATGGCTACACCTGGCTCTGCGGTGTTTAATGAAACAGCAGCGCTTGCCGATTTAAATAGCATTGTAACAAATCGCGGCTTACCAGCTTTTGTAGGACTTACAGGCTCCGCTCTGTATGAACAAATTTTGAATCAGCGCAGACTTGAACTGGCTTTCGAAGGCCATCGTTTATGGGACCTGAAACGTCTTGGTCGTGATCTGGTTAAAGCACCTCATTACAATACCGTTCCATTCTTTGACACCAGGATCCTTGCACCACTTCCTCAAAGGGAGATCGATGGTAACAAGAATCTTGTACAAAATCCTGGTTATTAAAATCTAGCATTATGAAGATGAGATCAATAATTATAGCCATATCTGCCGTCTTTCTTTTCGGCAGTTGTATCAAGAATGAATTACCGGTGTGGACCACAGCTCAGGTTGAATTTGACGCTGCATCCTGGAATACAAACGCTGCCGGCAGAACCTATCCCATCTTGACTAGGGTGGCGGGTTATGGCAGGGTTGTGAGTACCGCTGATCCAGCGTTGACCCGCACTGCACCTGGTATCAAGAAATTCCGTGTGAACCTGGTAGGTAAGCAATTTGACCAACCACAAACCATCCTGTTTGACCTGTTTGGTGGCAATGGCGGCTCAACTGCTGTAGAAGGTGTTCACTATAAGATCAGCCGTCAATTGGTGATCCCCGCAAAATCCAGCTTCGGTGAACTGGAAGTGGAGATTCTCAATCCGGGCGCGCAGACAGGTGTAACTGCGGTTGACCTTCTGCTCGTACTGAACGGTAGAGAAGGGATAGAGCGTAGTGTAAACTACAGCATCCTCGGTCTTAGAATCGCTCAATAAATTGACGTTCACTATTAAAAAAAGCTGCTCCTGCAAAGGGGCGGCTTTTTTTTGTAAATAATATTATTTTTAACGAAACGTTAAATCTTAAAAACACCAACCATGAAAAAATTCCTGCTTTTGCCGACGTTAATGCTATCGCTATTGACATCAGGACAAGACGCTCAAGACACCACCGTTATGGATACTGCCTACTTCAGAGCGCAGACAGAGGCCCTTGCAGCGGCCAGCAAAAGAGCCAGCGAAATCAAATTTCAAACAGGTCCCATCACTTTAGAAAATGGCATCGGTCTTAATGTGCCACCCGGATACAAATTCATTCCCGCAAATGATGCAGAATGGATCGTATATGACTTCTGGGGAAATCCACGTTCTTCTGGTATTATGGGTATGCTGGTTAAAGAAAACTATGAAGTAATGAATGAAGGAGGTTGGGCTTTTGTGTTGACCTTCGATAAAATGGGATACGTGGAAGACGACGACGCAAGCAAGATTGACTATGACGATCTCTTAAAGGACATGCAGTCAGGTGAAGCAGATGAAAATAAAGAACGTGAAAAAATGGGCTATGGCGCCATACATATGCTGGGCTGGGCTTCCAAGCCATATTACGACGATAAAAACAAGGTACTTCATTGGGCAAAATCATTGAAATTTTCTGGCGCTGAAGACACAACACTTAATTATGACGTGCGTGTACTTGGCAGGTATGGCGTATTAAGTATGAACGCTGTAGGCACTATCAATGACCTGGATGATATAAAACAAAATATTCCCGCTGTAACAAAGATTGCACACTTCACTAGTGGGAATGCATATGCAGATTTTGATTCAAAAATTGATGCAGTTGCAGCGGTAACCATTGGTGGTTTAGTTGCAGGTAAAGTACTGGCCAAAGCTGGCATCCTTGCATTGTTATTAAAGAATATAAAACTGATCTTTCTGGCCGTTATAGGAGCGGGCGGCTTTATTTGGAAAAAAATATCCGGTAGAAAAAAAGAAGAATCATTTGAGGAGCCAGCCGCAGAGACTCCGCAAACGGAAGTATAAATGATAAATACAAATAATCTAATCAAAGGGCCCGCTATGGGCCCTTTATAGTTTATAGCTATTATGAATGAAGCAGCGTCATCGAATGTATTCATGTCATCAAGTTGAACATTAATTTGCGTACTACTTTTTAAAAACCAAAAATTTAAACATGAGAAAACTAGTGCTAATGGTACTGGGGCTGTTGTTCTTTGCGGGACAGCTCCTTGCACAGACCCGCCAGGTATCTGGCCGTGTTCTGGATGAGTCCGGGAAACCGGTACCTAATGCATCAGTAACAGTGAAGGGCACCAATCAGGGTACCACTTCCAATGCTGATGGTTATTTTACGCTCTCTGTTCCTGCTAATGCTAAACTGATTGTGACGGCTATCGGTCTTACTGCACAGGAAATTTCAGTTGGTAACAATACAGAAGTTAACCTCACCCTCAAAGCCGAAGATAAAGCAATGCAGGAAGTAGTAGTGGTGGGGTATGGTACGGCGCGTAAAAAAGACCTTGTAGGAAACGTAGCCAGTGTGAAAGGATCCGTGATCAAAGATCTGCCCGTGCAGTCTTTTGACCAGGCACTGTCCGGGCGTGCTACAGGTGTAAGTGTTACGATGCCTAACGGTGTGTTGAATAATCCTCCGGTTATTCGTGTACGTGGCGTGAACTCCATTTCGCTAAGTTCATTTCCATTGGTAGTGGTAGATGGTGTACCAACTTATTCAGGCAACGTTGGTGGTACAGCTTCCAACAACCCTTTGGGCAACATCAACCCGAATGATATTGAAAGTGTAGAAATATTGAAAGACGCGGCTGCAGCAGCCATTTATGGTTCGCGCGCTTCCGCTGGTGTTTTGTTGATCACAACCAAGCGAGGTAAACAAGGCCGCGCCAGGGTAAACTACGATGGATGGGTTGGTTGGACTAAAGCCTTCAATCTCATCGACGTCCTCAATGCAGAACAGTATACAACCATTAAGAATGAAGGTCTTACTAATCTCGGCACACCTCCCGTTCCCGCTCCCGGCACGCCTGCGAGAGGTTTCTTCACGCAGACAGACGCCAATGGTCAACTGATAGACACCCGTTGGTATGATTATATTTACCGTTCTGGTATGCAACAGAATCATAGTGTGAATGTGTCTGGTGCGTCAGATAAAACTTCTTATTTCTTTTCTGCCGGCTTTACTGACCAGGAAGGTATGCTCAGGGGTAACGATTTCCGCCGCGTCACTGCACGGATGACCGTTGACCATAAGGTGAACAACTGGCTGCAATTGGGTGGTACCATGAATTATACCAACTCAACCAATGCTGCCCCCAATACAGGTTCATTACCAGGTCAGGCATTTGGAATCGCAGGCCTGGGCCGTTTGCCCATCATCCTCGCGCCCAACGTTGCCCCACGAAATGCCGATGGGAGCTATAATATCAATACCGCAGCCAATACCATTGGCCAGGGTAACAACAGAACAGCCCTTTCATTCTATAATCCTGTTTACTTGCTCGAGAACAACAGATTTACCTCAGAGAACGACCAGATCACTGGTAACGTGTTTGCACAACTCAACTTCACGAAATGGTTAAACTTCCGTACCATTTATGGTATCGATAACCTGAATGTGCAGAACAAAGAATTCCGTGCAGCTTTGCATGGTGATGGTGTTCAGTTTGGTGGCGCAGCACAGAATACACAGCAAACTTTCCGCAGGTGGAACTGGCAGAACCTCTTGACCTTTGATAAACAATTCGGAGAGCATAATGTGAACGTCTTGGTTGGTAATGAACAACAATACACCAACCAACAGGGCTGGGGTGCAGACAGAAGAGGACAAACAGATATCTTCTACGATGAATTCCAAGGTGGCTTCGCCAGCATTGTTCCTGCAGGTAACTTCTTTGGCGAGAACTACCTGGTTTCATTCCTGGGTCGTTTAAACTACAACTACGGCGGTAAATATTATCTTTCACTCAATGCGCGTAGAGACGGTTATTCTGCCTTTGCACCTGAAAACAAATACGGAAACTTCTATGGCGGTTCAGTTGGTTGGGTGTTGACCAATGAGAAATTCTTCCAGGACCTGAACACAGACAACTGGTTGAATAATTTTCGTCTTCGCGCAAGCTGGGGACTTGTTGGTAACAACCAGGGCATTAACGATTACGCTTTTTACAGCTTCTTTAATTCAGGCCTCTACGGTACCCAGCCCAACTTGTTCTTCAGCCAGGCTGGCAACCGTAATCTGCGTTGGGAGACATCCACTAAGACAGATATCGGATTTGATGCGAGTTTCTTTAAGAGCCGCGTGAATGTTGAGTTTTCTTATTATAAGAATGACATCGATAACCTCATCCTGAATGATCCCCAGTCTCCCTCTGCTGGTATACCAGGTAACGCTATCCTTACCAATATCGGCCGGATGGTGAATACGGGTTTTGAATTGGCGATCAATACTACGCCAATCAGGACGCAAAACTTCGTATGGAACTCTAACTTCAATATCACCACCCTTAGGAATGAGGTCAAATCACTCGCCCAGGGTAACGCTGACATCTTTGTTCAAACCTCCGGTCTGGAACAACCCAGCATTATCCGCGTGGGTGAATCTATCGGTAGCTTCTATGCTGTAAGAACAAATGGTGTAAATCCGGCTACGGGCCAGAGAATATTTACCTATCGTGATGGACGTGAAATACAATACAACCACGCTGCAACGCAAAGATGGACCTTCCTCGATGGAACGGCAGCCCCCCGTGGTGCAGATCAGGCAAATGATGGTGTAATCATTGGTCCAGCCCTTCCCAGGTATACTGGTGGTTGGGACAACACATTCCGCTTCAAAGGATTTGACCTGAACATTCTGTTCTTTTTCTCTGGCGGTAACTATGTGTACAATGGTACAAAAGCAGGCCTCCGCGATCAGAGAAACTGGAACAACATGACTGAAGTGATGACCCGCTGGCAAAAAACCGGTGACGTTACCAACATTCCACGTGTAGTGTTTGGAGATAACATTTCTAATGGATCGGGTATCGTGATTTCTGAAAATGTAGAAAAAGGCGATTTTATCAAGGCCAGGAACATTGCGTTAGGTTATACTATGCCTAAGTCAGTAACAGACAGGCTGGGTATCAACAGCATCCGTTTCTATGGTGGCATGCAAAATGCTTTTACCATCACCAAATACACAGGATTTGATCCCGAGACGTCTACCAACGGTAATGCCAATGGTAGCCCAAGTGTAGATCGTAACTCAGTGCCACAAGCCAGAACAATTGTAGCTGGTGTGAACATCGGATTCTAATCTTAAATAAAAACGAAAGAGAAAATGAAACGCAAAATATTTTCAGCAATCATCATCGGTGCAGTGTTCGCGTCGTGTCAGAAAGAGCGGCTGGATCCAATCCCGCAAACGCAGCTTTCTGACGCCGTTGCATTCTCAACGCCTGAACGCGCAGCGCAACAGGTGAATGGTATCTATTCCGCCCTGAAACAAGGTAACTTCTATGCAGGTAGATTTCAAGTGTACATGGATGTACGTGGGGAAGAATTCATCAACTTCACCAATAATGGCGTCACTGCATTCCTTACATGGAACTTTACACAAACCCCTACAACCAACGAAGTGCAAAACCTGTGGGCTGCCGCTTACCAAACCATCAATCGCTGTAATGTGGTGATCGAAGGAATCGCAGCAGCTACGCTTGCAGATAACCTGAAGAAACAATACACGGCTGAAGCAAAAGTAGTAAGGGCAATTTCTTACTGGTCTCTTATGCAGATGTATGCAAGGCCCTTCACAGAAGCAAGTGGACCGGCTAGCCCGGGCGTTCCCCTTCGCCTCACCGCGATAACCTCAAGCGGTAACAACAATATCGTCAGGTCAACAGTTGGAGATGTGTACACTCAAATCCTTAAGGATTTGAACGAAGCAGAAGTGGATCTTCCGTTGAACTATGCTACTGCTGATCTGAATACTACCCGCGCTCATCGCAACACAGCCGTATCCTTGAAAACAAGGGTGCTGCTCAGCATGGGCCGCTACGCTGATGTGATCACTGAAGGCAACAAGATGGTTCCTGCTGCCGCTCCTTTTCAGGCTGCTACTGGTGTTGCCAACAGGTTGAACCCAAGCATCGCCACAACGTTCACCACCTACAATACCACAGAAAGCATCCTGTCCATGCCCTACACAAACCTGGACCTACCGGGCACACAGAATAGCTTGAACAGTTATTACAACCCCGGTCCAAATGGTAATGGTGATTTCGTTTTGAATACTACGGGAAATGGTATTGTTGCTAACACCAACTGGACGGCAACAGATGCTCGTCGTGCGTTCAACATCGCATCTGGTGGCCAAACCTACTTGAGAAAATGGCCCAAGAACGCGGGTACCGATCCTGACTGGATCCCTGTGATCCGTTACGCTGAAGTACTGCTCAACGTAGCAGAAGCAGAGGCGCGCCAGGGAACAGGTCTGAACGCCCGTGCACTCGCACTGTTGAATGCTGTTCGCCAGCGTTCTGATGCAGCTACTACACTAGCACCCGCCGATAAAGATGCCCTGATTGCAGCCATCCTACTTGAAAGGCGCATCGAGCTCTTGGGTGAAGGCCTGCGTACAGCAGACGTAACCCGTACTGGCGCAAACTTTGCTGCAAAGGGTTCCGTTGGCGCCTATGGACCAAGCTCTAACCTGTATATCTGGCCCATCTCAAATGCTGAGATACTGACCAATAAAGAGATGGTGCAAAACCCAGGATATTAATCTGATTAACCAATCATAAAAAAGGCTGTCTAAATGACGGCCTTTTTTATTAAATTAATCATCGAAAATATGAACACATGAGAAACATACTCCTCCTTTCCGGCATGATGATGGCAATGAATGCCATTGCCCAAACCACGATCAATGTGGATGACACTTCAAAATTCACCAACAGCATCGTTTACCTGAATTCAGCAAATGGGGTGCCTTTTGTAATGGCCAAATACGCCAAGGTTGTAGAGGGATCCGTTTTTGTCCCGGAAACCTTATCCCCTGCCCAGATCTTCATGAAAGGAAATGCCAAGGCGATGGGAAATATATCGGCAAGATTGAATATCATCGATCGCGATCTGAATTTTTACGATGATAAAAAGAACATGGAAATGGTGGCATCCAATGATATTACAGAAGTGCGATTCAAGGATCCGTTAACCAATAATATTCGAATATACACCAAGTCGATCCCCAACTGCATTGGTGCAAGTCCCGGCTGGCACGAGGTACTGGAAACAGGCAAACTAACACTCTATAAAGAAATCGTTAAAACGATTTCAGAAAACAAACCTTATGGTAGTGCAACCACAGAACAAACCATCCTTACCACTTACCGCTACTGGGTGCAAACAGGCGATGCCTGCCGTCAGGTGAAAAAGATATCCGAACTCACAGATCTTATCCTAAAATCAGATCCAGGATTCACCGCTCAACTTCCGCAAAGAAAATTGTCTGACAAAAAAGAAGAAGACTGGATAGAGGTGGTGCGCACCTATAATTCAACGCATAAGTAGCAATCAATCATACAGTAATACAATCATACAGGCAATCAGAAGTTGGCAATCTGGAATCCCGGATATCACTCCAGATTACCTGAATGATTGTATTACTGTATGATTGGCATGCTAATAAAATCTATTGAAATATTTCCCGCAACTTCGCTTGCAATGCAGATCCGCGAAGATTACGGGCAATAATATTCCCTTGCGGATCCAGCAGAATATTATAAGGAATACCTTCGATAGCATATAAAGGCACTACAGCACTTTCCCAATATTTAAGATCGCTTACGTGAGACCAGGTCAGTTGATCATCCGCAATCGCCTTTACCCAGGGCTCTTTGGCTTTATCAAGTGATACACCCAACACGGTAAAGTTTTTCTCTTTGTATTTCTGGTAAGCATTCACGATGTTGGGATTCTCCATTCGGCAAGGTCCGCACCAGCTAGCCCAAAAATCAACCAGCACATATTTCCCACGAAATGAACTCAATGCAACAGGCTTACCATTCACATCAGGCAAGGTGAAATCCGGTGCAGGTTTGCCGATGATATCCCCTGCAGCTTTTTGTTGCATGAAATCAAAATAGTCCTTGACTATTTTCTGGACAGAAGCATTATCCCTGAAACGCTTAGACATGCTGGTCATGACCAGCTCAAAACGCTCAGGTTCCAATTGTGTTTTCAACAATGGCCCAACGATATACATCGCGATGGTTGGACTTATTGTTGTATCTGCATACTTCAGAAGATAGTCCTCCGTCTTGCGAACATAAGTCCGGAAACTGCTGTCTGCTGCGGTAAGTACACTGTCTGATGCTTTCTGGTTGCCCAAAGAAAGAAATTGCTGACGAAGCGTGTCAATCACTGCCAGTCTATCATTGAAGATCTTCAACAGTGCGTGAAATGAATTGGACGCCGCTGAATTGGTAGTGTAGTTTCCAAAGTCTGACCAATTGGCATCGATCTTAATGTCATTAATATCATTGGCAAGCAACATGAATACGCCATCTTTTTCAAAACGGAGCCTGTACATGGATTCATTCTCCTCAGGAATTCCGCGCAGACTGAACTTAGCCGTACCGGCTTCCAGTACTGCCGTATCAATTGTTTTGGGCGTTACCGCATCAAACTCTACGAGGTCAAGGTACACTACCTGCTTCGCAGGATTATTTTTCACTGTTCCACTGATCAACAGGTTATTACTTCCAGCATTCTTACAGGATGCTGCCATGAATAAAATAAACAAACCGGCAAGCTGCGTTTTGAACGTTGTCATGACTGATTAAGTTTTTCCAATAATATATCGTTGGTGATCTTGGGATCCGCTTTCCCTTTCGATAACTTTTTTACTTCCCCCACAAACAATCCAATCAACCCTTTTTTGCCTTTCCTGAACTCCTGTACCTTTTCTGGCATACTATTGATGACAGCATCCACCCAGGCATGAATATCAGACGCATTATTTACCTGGATCATGTTCATCGAAACGGCCAAAGCCTCCACGTCTGCACTGGGATCCTTCATCAAAACTGGCAACAGTCTCTGCGCGGCGCCGGAAAAATTTAATTTCCCTTCTTCAACAAGCTCAATCAATACCTTCCATTGGCTAGGTGTAATCAACACCTCGGACCATCCAAGACCAAATTCGTTGGAATATGATTTCACCGGACCAATGAGCCAGTTGGCCACTGCTTTAGGGTATTTACAAGTCTCTACAATAGACGAAAAATAAGTCACCAGCTCCTGATCTTCCGCAAGAAGTCTTGCGTCATATTCAGGCAACTGAAATTGCTGTATCAAAGATTGCACCCATTCTTCCGGTAAAACAGGGAGCATGGAACGATATTGTTCCCGCATAGCATCCGTCACCGTAAATGGTGTGAGATCCGGATCCGGGAAATATCGATAATCTTCTGCATCTTCTTTAACCCTGATAGAATAGGTGGTATCGTTATCTGCATTGAATCCCCGGGTTTCCTGGATCACCGTGCCTCCGCTCTCCAATAGATTCACCAACCTTGCATATTCAACTTCAATCGCCTTCTTCACATTACGGATAGAGTTAAGGTTTTTGACTTCAACCTTCGTGCCCAACGCAGTGGCTCCCCATTTACGGATGGAAATATTGGCATCACAACGCATGCTGCCTTCCTCCATGTTGCCATCGCAGACCCCAATCCACCTGACCAATTTCCGGAACTCAGTTAAAAAAGCAAATGCCTCTTCACTGTTCCTAATGCATGGCTCCGTTACCAGTTCCATCAACGGAACGCCTGCCCGGTTATAGTCTAAACAAGTAAAGGCATCGTCAAGGTCATGAATACTTTTACCCGCATCTTCTTCCAGATGGATCCTTGTTAATTGTATCTGCCTCGCGCCATCTTTTGTCCGGATATTTACATAACCGCCATTGCAGATCGGGAGGGTATGCTGGGAGATCTGATAGCCTTTCGGCAAGTCAGGATAGAAATAGTTCTTTCTTGCAAAATAGTTAACCGTTGCAATCTCACAGTGGCAGGCCAAACCCAGTTTAACAGCATGCTCTATGGCCTTGCAGTTCATTCTGGGCAGGGTACCGGGGTGACCAAGGGTAATGGGACTAACCTGTGTGTTGGGGTCTGCCCCAAAACTGTTGGCATCACCCGCAAATAATTTGCTATTGGTCAGGAGTTGCGCATGCACTTCCAGACCCACCACCAATTCATATGTTGACTGCTCAGACATAGGGCCAGCAAAGCTAGCCTTTTTTTGCCGTTTAGACAGGTGACCAAAGGCACAGTATAAAATGAATTGGCAGACCAAAAGGTCCGCCAATTGTACTACCTGTCTATCTATCTAAAACCAAAAACCTTAAAAATCCGCTTTCTTCAATTTCTTGGGAATCTTTACTTCAAGGGTCATCGGACTACCTCCCCGCAACAGCTGCATCGTGTAGTTATTCTTATCCCTGGCATCCCTCATGGCATCCGCACAATCACGGGTGCTCTTGATGGTTTTACCATCAATGGCTGTTACGATATCGTTTTCCTTCACACCTGCGGTTGCTGCAAGCGAACCCTCTGTTACATCCAGCACCTTCACCCCAACAGAATCATCAGTCTCCTGAACCCGCAATCCCAACTGACGGCCATTATAACTCCAACTGAACCCTTCTGTACTGCTGAAAGCGCGTGGCATCGCAGGAGCATCGGGTGCCCAGAACATATCAATCTCTTCCAATGGCGCAATGGGTGGTAAGGGTGCCATGGGATCCCTCGGAGACATAGGCGGGCGTGGCGGCCTCGGCGCACGAGGTGTTTGTCCACTGCTGCTGTACACGCGCACCAACGATTTGGATTCACCCAGTTTAACTTTTACTTTTCGTTCCTTCTTCTCACCAGCTTTGATGTAAGCAAGCTCCACTTCATCATTTGGCTTTTTGGCGCGCACCTGTTCTGTTAGCGCTTCTGCCGTTTTAACTGAGGTACCCCCAAATTTTGTGATCACATCGCCTTCCTTCAATCCTGCCTTATCCGCCGCAGAACCTTCCGTTACATTGGTGATCTTTACCCCTTTGTCTGCATCTTCCAAACCCACGCCCAAAAATGCCCTTGGCTCAGATTTCACTTCAGCGCCGTCAAAGTCAAATTCAAAACGAAAATCATTCGGATAAGAATACCGATACAATGGGGCCCTGCTCCTGCCCATTTCTAAGACGGACCGTTGCATTTCGCGCTGGACCCGCTGCATTTCCCGTTGAGCCAGTTCCATCTCCCTCCTGTACTCCACCTGACCTTCAGCCAAATTTTCCAGTGCTCTTTTGTGGATGATCACTTCATCCCCACCATACTCCGCCAATGGCTTACCATTGACGGTTACCCGGTCCCCTTCAATGACAATGACCGTTTTCTCTTTTCCCGATCCGCTCTTCTTGATAACCTCTTCTTCCCTTGGTTTTTCCTTTCCTTTCTGTTGTGCCCAAACGGGAGCGGCAAAGGCCAGGAGCCCCAGACAGGCTAGCATAACTTTCGGCTTCATACTTAGAATTTTTATCTACGAAATGTTTAGTACTTCAAATCTAGGAGATATTATTTGAAATACGAAGACTTTCGCACAAAAAAATGTTAAAGTGATTGCCAGGTTTTTGGGATGCCGACTACTGAATGTTTGAATGCCTGAATGATTGTATGTTAGTTTTCCAAAAGCCCCCGCACTTGCGTAATCACCGCCTCTAACCCACCAACATCTTGTCCACCCGCCGTGGCCAGGTTTTTCTGCCCTCCGCCACCGCCTTTGATCAAGGGCGCAACAATATCTTTGATGATCTTTCCTGCATCCAGCTGCCTGGCGGCAACTACTGTGTCAGAAATGCTGATGGCTACCGATGGCTTTCCGCCAATATTTGCCGCAAGCACTACGAGATGATCGTGCAGGTTATTCTTTAGGTCGAAACAAATTTTCTTCAGCGCATCTGCATGCGGAACCTCTATGATCTGACCAATGAAACTGACCTGGTTGATGATTTCATCTTTCTGCATCAACTCATTTCTGATTCCTACCAGCATCCTGTTCTCGAGATGTTCTACTCTTTTTTCCAGCAGAGCTTTATCGTCCAGCAATTTCTGGATCGCCTTCACCGGGTCACTGGCTTTTAAAACAGTACCCACTTCTTTGATCTTGCTGATCTGGCCGGAGAGATACTGCAATGCTTTATATCCTGTATACGCTTCTATACGCCTCACACCGGCCGCCACAGCCGCTTCAGCAAATATGTGGAACATCCCAATCATTCCCGTGTGCATCACATGCGTTCCTCCGCAAAGTTCAATGGAATAGGTTGAATCGATGACCACTACGCGAACCTTGTTGCCATACTTCTCTCCAAACAATGCCATCGCACCCAACTGCAAAGCTTCTTCCTTCGGCATCTCTTTGATCACCACCGGAATATTTGCTCGGATCTTTTCGTTCACCAGAAACTCGATCTGCCGTAGCTCCTCATCGGTCACCTTGGCCATATGCGAGAAATCAAATCGCAGGTATTCATCGTTCACCAATGATCCTTTCTGCGCCACATGCTTTCCCAATACGGTACGCAAGGCCGCATGCATCAAATGCGTGGCCGTATGATTGTACATGATATTCAACCTGCGCTCCGCATCTACTTTGGCCACCACTTCCCCTTCAAATGATGAAGGAATACGATCCGTAAAATGTATGATAAGATCGTTCTCCTTTTTGGTATCCAACACTTTCACTATCTCACTACCCCACACCAATTCTCCAACATCTCCAACCTGTCCGCCACTCTCTGCATAAAATGGTGTAGCCTGCAGTACCATTTGGAATTGCTCCTTTCCTTTCGCATTTACTTTACGATATCGAAGTAGTTTCGTTCTCTCATACAATCGGTCGTATCCCACAAACCCCTCGCTGGCCTCATCGGAAACCAGGATCCAATCCCCCGCATCCACTGCAGTTGCCGCACGGCTCCGGTCTTTCTGCAACTGCATTTCTTTTTCAAATCCTGCATCGTCCACTTCATAGCCATTCTCCCTTGCGATCAGCCTTGTGAGGTCAATCGGGAAACCATAGGTATCGAGGAGTTCAAATGCCGCTGCACCCGGAATGATTTTTTGGGCCGATGACTGTTGCATGATGTCATCGATCTTGCGTAAGCCCTTATCAAGGGTACGTAAAAAAGACTCTTCCTCTTCTTTCACTACTTTAGTTACAAAATCCAACTGCTGGTGCAATTCCGGAAATACCTGTTCAAACTGTTTCGCCAGCACCGGTATGAGCACATACAATAGAGGCTGCTTATAATTCAGGTAAGAATAATAATATCTTACAGCGCGACGAAGAATACGCCTGATCACGTATCCAGCACCCGTGTTTGAAGGCAACTGTCCATCCGCAATGGTAAAAGCGATGGCGCGGATATGGTCCGCAATCACGCGAAAAGCAATGTCTGCCCTGCTGTCACTGAATCCATATTTTTGACCGGTAAGCTTTTCCGTTTCCTGGATGGTGCCGGTAAATAAGTCCGTGTCATAATTGGAAGTCTTCCCCTGCAATACCCGCACCAGCCGCTCCAATCCCATCCCGGTATCCACATGCCTGGCCGGTAATGGTTCCAGCTTGCCATTCTTCAACCGGTTGAACTGGATAAATACATTATTCCATATTTCGATGACCTGCGGATGGTCAGCATTCACCAGGTATCTCCCGTCTTTCTCTTTTCTTTCATGATCGGGCCTGCAATCCACATGTACTTCGGAACAAGGACCGCAGGGTCCCGCATCTCCCATCTCCCAGAAATTGTCTTTTTTGTTGCCGAGGAGGATCCGGTCTGCACTGATCCATTTGCTCCATTCTGCCAACGCCTCTTCATCTTTAGGAATCCCCTCTTTTACATCGCCCTCAAATATGGTGACATATAAACGATCCTTGCTGATGCCATACACTTCCGTCAGCAGGTTCCAGCTCCACTCAATGGCTTCTTTCTTGAAATAATCGCCAAAACTCCAGTTGCCCAGCATCTCAAACATGGTATGGTGGTAGGTATCCACGCCCACCTCTTCCAGGTCATTGTGTTTACCACTTACCCGAAGGCATTTCTGTGTGTCTGCCACCCTTGAAAAAGGTGCAGGTTTGTTACCCAGGAAATAATCCTTGAAGGGGTTCATGCCTGCGTTGGTGAACAGCAGGGTGGGGTCATTCTTCACAACAATGGGAGCGGAGGGCACCACATGGTGACCATGAGATGCAAAAAAATCCAGGAATTTTTTCCTTATTTCTGACGAAGTCATGCCGTTTATACGTTTAAATTGGAGATTGTTCACAGGCAAGGTTATCTTTGCCCCTCCAGATAAGGGCACAAAAGTACATCATTTGGGCAACTGAATCCGGCAAAGACCCTCAACACTGACCCGGAAAATTGCACGAATCGTACGTATGAAAAAAGTCAAATATTACTATAATACCCACACGCTCCGGTATGAAAAACTGGTGGTCCCTTTAAGGGTCAAGCTCTTGCGTGTCCTTGGGTTCATCGCTGCTGCCATCGTCACCGCCCTCATCATTGTTGCCTTTGCGTTCCGTTTTCTGGACTCGCCCAAGGAAAAGCTCCTGCGGATGCAATACGAGCGTTCCCAGGAAGACCTGCAATTGATCTCCGGCAGGGTAAAAGAAGTGGAAACGAAGTTGCGGCAACTGGAAGTGCGGGATAATGAGGTGTACCGTACCATTTTCGAAGCATCACCCATTCCGGATTCCGCCCGCCAGAAGCAGTTGGAAATGGAGAACGAGATCAGGCTGGTATCTTCTATGGACGACAATGAACTGGCTTATTCGATCTTCAATACCCTCAATGTCATCTCTGCCCGGATCGAGTCCCAGGAAAAATCATATAAGGAAATCGAGGGAATGTTGCGGAACAAGGAGAAACTGCTGGCGTCAACGCCAGCCATCCAGCCCGTGGCCAACAAAGACCTTAAACGAGTGGCTTCCGGTTTTGGAAGCAGGATTGATCCCGTGTATAAAACCATCAAGTTTCACGCCGGTCTTGATTTTGCCGCACCCCAGGGAACGCCGATCTATGCCACTGCTGATGGACGCGTAACCACCGCCGGCAATACAGGCAATGGTTTCGGCAATCACGTAGAGATCAATCACGGCTATGGCTATGAAACGCTTTACGGCCATATGTTCAAAATCAAGGTCCGCTCCGGTCAGGTGGTTAAGCGCGGCGAAGTCATCGGATGGGTGGGCAGCACCGGAAAATCTACCGGCCCGCACCTTCATTATGAAGTACATAAGGGCGGAAGGCCTCTCGATCCCATTTATTTCTTCTACAACGATCTTACGCCGGAACAGTATCAGCAAATCCTGAAACTAGCGACGTCCAGCAACCAAAGCTTTGATTAGCAATTAGGCAATTAGACAATTTGCAAATGCGGCAATGTAGGAAGCGCGGCCGTGCATTGCCGGCCTGCGCAGAAACACGCGGAGTAACTGCCGGCGCGCCACAACGCATGGCGCGCCTTCCTTCATTGCCGCATTTCCGCATTTCCGAATTGCCACATTTAGATTAACATGTTGTGAATAAATTATACCCATGCCCTTGACCGCAATATCTAAATTGCATTGATGCCGGAACAATTGGATCTTTTTAACACGTTTATTGACGCAGAATCGGAACCCGTGGTGAAACAGGAAAGGGTATTGAAACCGCCTGTAAACGTGATGGCCGAAGAAGCGCCGGTGGAAACCAAAGGAAGAGAACTGCTGAAAGAGCAGGCAACAAGAATCGCAAAAGCTAACGTTGCCGTTCAGATTCCTAAAGCCCGTAACGTTGAACATTACGAAAAACCACCCATCATCACTGTATCGGTACCCGAAGTAAAAGTGACGCCAATAGAAGAACCTATTGCTATCATTGCAGTCAGGAAAAAAGAAGAACCATCCAAACCGAAAACCAGGGGTCGGAAATCTATTAAGGAAATGAGCATGGAAGCAGACCTGCCAGAAATACCGGAAAATGAAATACTGTTCAGCAAACAGTATTATGGCATTGGCGAGGTGGCTTCCATGTTCAAAGTGAATACCTCCCTGCTGCGATACTGGGAATCTGAGTTCGATATCTTAAAGCCCAGGAAAAATGGAAAAGGCGATCGCTTTTTCCGTCCAGACGACATCAAAAATCTCCAGATCATTCACCACCTGCTCCGCCAGAAAAAATTCACCATAGAAGGCGCAAAAGAGTATCTCAAAAACAATAAAAAGTCCAAAGAAAAATTTGAGATGATCAAGCAGTTGGAACAACTGAAGCGTTTCCTTGTGGAGATGAAGGCTGGTCTGTAATGATCCGCACACTCCGTTCACTCCCCGCCATCTGAAGATTCATTTTTTCTACCGTTTCGATGATCCTCAATTGGACCTCTTCCTTCATGATACTGAAACTTTTGAACTCAAGTTGCCCGCTTAGATAGTCTACGGTAATGGTATATCCTTCCGCGGCCACATCTGCCAGAAAAACATTGCTATCAACAATCCTTTGGTCTTTCAGGATTTCTTTGATTCCAGACAGTAGTGCGCGTACCTGCTCAGCCGTATTGTGATTATCCAGCACCAACTTGAACTCGGCCCTTCGGTGGGTTCTCAGGCTCATGTTGTCAACAATTGAATCCACCATCTGCTTATTGGGGACTGTAACGTAAGTTTTCTCTGCTGTTCTGATCCGGGTACTTCGCAGTCCAATCTTCTCAACAGTTCCCGTTATACTGTTCACCTTCAGCAAATCACCAGTAGTAAAGGGTTTATCAAAAAAGATGATGAAGGATGCGATGAGATTTTCCAGGCTCTCTCTGGCTGCCAGGGCCATTGCTGCCGCGATAATACTGAAACCCGCAAGTATATTAGTAATCTCTTTGTGAAAAACTACACTGATCATAGTGAGCGCACCAATAATAATGATCACCACCTTCAGAAAGTCTTTAAAAAAAACAACCAGCTGGTTATCATCTTGTTCTGGTGTGAGGTCTGCTTTCTTGCCCATGACGAATGCAACATAGTCTACGAGGCGCAGCAACATCTGGAAGAAAAACCAGATCAAAAGGGTTTCGCCAATGGCTTCGGTTATATCCGGCGTCGCAATTTTTCTGAAACTCACGATCAAAATCTTCGGGAAAACAAGACTGCGCAGTGCGAGATAACTAATGAACACAAAGAGGAATTTCTCCACAGGTTCAACGATCATATCAATAAATTCCTTGCGTTCAATCACCCTGCCCATGCGCTGCATCAGAAAGAAAAACAACCAGGACACATAACGACCAATAAACCGCTTGAATACATAGGCCACAAGCACTATGGAAGCCACCATGGCATATTGACGTACGCTATTATCGAGAAAAATCTGCTCCCAGAAATTCATGCCGCAAAGTTATGGTTTTGTATGTCTTCAGGGGCTAGAAGCCGCTGAAGGAATATAATTTCACGCCCGCCTCTTCTAATACGTAAATACCCTGGGGTGTGATGAAGATATCTTTATACTGCTGGAATCTTGAAGGAATAACCGTTTCCTTAATGTCAAGTGTTCCCGGAATATATTGCAGCACCTTACCCTCTTTTCTTCCGATGATCTCACTGCCGATAACCTGCACATCATCCCAATGTAGGAGGGTTAGCTTGTTTTTCATGGCACCATAGTAATCAAAGATAAACATGCCCCGTTCTGGATCATACGCATACACGTAGCCATTCTGGTCAAACAACCGTGTGGGCGAAAGTGCGTCCTGCAATACCAGCCGAAGATCCGGCGTCTCTAATACTACCTTGCCTTCCTCATCCACTTTCTTCAGTTTGCTTTCCTGCTCATCAAAGATCCATACATTGTTATCATACGCCGGAGCAACCGCCCTCACCTGAAACATATTCTGCTTGCGAAGGTCAATCACATTTACAGGATTCATGAGCCTGTCCAACACCACTACGGTTCTAAAATCTTTGTAGTATAAAAGCGTACGCAAGGGATTGGCAGCATTGATGGAATAGAGTTTTCCATAACGCCTCACATCGTTGAACACACCCATCGAATCCCCCTTTACATTGAGTTTCTTCAGTTGGTTCTCCTTGCTCAGCAAATAAAGATTACCCAGATTGTCTGCCGTAAACGCCGCATAAGCGCCCGGCGCCGTACGAGTGACCGGCAAATCTCTCTGTGCAACTGCCCCTACGGGCATCAACAAGCATATGTAAAGAAACCATTTCAATCTTCGTAATACTTCAGGGTTAATTCTTCTCCTTCAAAAACCGCGTAACTATTATACTTGATCCAGTCTCCAAGGTTAATATATCTGCTCGATCGGTTCAGCGAAAAATCGATGGGCAGATGACGGTGGCCGAAGATAAAGTAATGGTGATGCTTTTGCTTCAGTTGTTCTTTACAATAGGTGATCAGCCACTCATTTTCTTCGCCGAGAAAATGGTCATCATCACTTCCTGTCATGGCCCTGCTGCCCTTACTGGAAGAATGCGCAATGGCCATGCCGAGGGAAGGGGGGATAATTCCGAATAAAAACTGGCAGACCGGATTCCTGAAGATTTTCTTCAGGAATTTGTATCCATGATCACCCGGTCCCAATCCGTCACCATGACCAATTAAGAAAGTCTTGCCATTAAAGCTGTACTCCTGAGGTTCATGAAAAACCGGAATATTCAGTTCTTGTTCAAAATAACCGTTCATCCACATATCATGATTACCCACAAAGAAATGGATGGGTACACCGCCGTCTGTGATCTCTGCCATTTTCCCAAGGATACGCACAAACCCTTTTGGCACCACTTTCCGGTACTCAAACCAAAAGTCAAATAGATCCCCTACAATGAATATCATAGCGGCATCCTGCCTCGCTTTCTCCAGGAAACGAACCACACGCTTCTCCCTTTCCAAGCTTGCCTTATGATCAGGCACGCCAAGATGGAAATCAGAGAGAAAGTATATTTTTTTTCCTGCGGGGATCTGCATGATGCATCATCAATTTAAACTATTGGTCTGCCAGAAGGCAGTACACTTCCTTTGGTCCATGTACACCAACCACAAGGGTTTTTTCGATATCTGCTGTGCGGCTAGGGCCGGTAGCAAAAGTGATCAGTGATGGCAGATGAATGCCATATTTTTCTTTCATGAGCTGAATGGCTTCATCAAGTTCATACACCACCTGCGAGGCTTCGGCAATACAAATATGAACTGGCGCATACACCGAAGTTGTTCTTCCGGACGGCTGGGCTGTACTCATGACCATCGTTCCTGTTCTTGCCACCAGCATTTCGCATGTTGTGAGTGCAACATCGGCCTCTGCCAAAGGCTTTTCTGAAAACGCTTCAAAACCATTTTTTTTGAGCAGATATCGCAACCCCTCTTCCACGCAATACACTTCCTTCCAGCCTTTCTGCGTGATGAGTGCCTTGATCTGTTTAACGAGTTCATCATGGTTGGAAAAGAACGCAAACTTCCCTTGCAAGCGGGTAAATTCTTCGGCAAAAATAACCGCCAGGTCATCGTGCGGTGGCTTAAACACTGACACCGCTTGTTCTGCTTCAGGAAAAGGCAAAGGCACTGGTACTTCCAGTGCCTTGCGAATCTTCTCGAGAATATTATCTTTTGCGTTGCTCATCTTATATGATTTCTGCAGGCAACATCAGCCTATACGTTAGCAGAGGTGTTGGCATCATGATTTTCATCCAGCAACACTTTCTTCTCTTCATATGGGCGTTTGCCAATCAGCAATTCCACATCCTGCTGGTGAAGGACTTCCTTATCCAGCAGCGCATGCGCGAGGTTTTCTACTTCTTGCCTGCGTTCGGTCAGTAAGGCCTTGGTGCGGATATAGGCTTGTTCAATCAGCTTCCTGACCTCGTCATCAATCAGTCTGCCGGTTTCTTCACTATAGGGTTTGGTGAAGCTATTCTCCTGCGTGGGATCATAGAAGCTTACATTACCCACTTTATCGTTCATACCATACACCGTGATCATGGAATAGGCGATACGCGTTATCTGTTGCAGATCGTTTTGTGCACCGGTTGAAATTTTTCCGAAGAATATCTCCTCCGCGGCACGGCCGCCCAGGGTCATACACATCTGGTCCGTCAGTTGTTCCACATTGTACAGGTATTGTTCCTTAGGCGTATACTGTGCATATCCTAATGCCGCTACACCACGAGGGACGATGGTCACTTTCAACAAAGGATACGCGTGCTCCAGGAACCAGCCACAAACCGCATGTCCTGCTTCGTGGTAGGCGATGATTTTTTTCTCCTCCGGAGAAATGATCTTGTTCTTTTTCTCCAAGCCACCGATCACGCGGTCAATGGCGTCCTGGAAATCATCCATCTCCACCTGGCTCTTGCCTTTACGCGCAGCGATCAGCGCTGCTTCATTACATACGTTGGCGATGTCTGCACCCGCAAAGCCTGGTGTCAGTTCCGCGAGTTTATGGATATCGAGTTTATTTGATTTTTTGATGGGCTCCAGGTGAACATGGAAGATCTCCTCACGCCCCTTCAGATCAGGCTTATCAATACTGATTTGACGATCAAACCTACCCGGTCTCAACAATGCACTATCTAACACATCAGGCCTGTTTGTGGCTGCAAGAATGATGATACCACTATCGCCGCCAAAACCATCCATCTCCACCAGCAATTGGTTGAGGGTGTTCTCACGTTCGTCATTGCTCATCATCATATTCTTACCGCGGGCCCGGCCAATGGCATCAATCTCATCAATGAAGATGATACAAGGTGCTTTTTCGCGGGCCTGTTTGAACAGATCCCTTAC
>REAQ01000045.1 GCA_004294195.1 Sphingobacteriales bacterium
GACGGTTGGAGCGTCATAAATAACGGACATTATAACGAGTTAGAACTGTTTCAGAACGGCAATACGCTCCCTTACCAAACCATTCATCGTCTTTTGCTGGAAGCGCTAAGAAAACATCAATTTACCGAACAGGAGTTGGAGCAGTTGCTAAAAACAAATCCAGTGAATTGTTTTGCTTTATCGGCTAATTAAACTCCCTAAAAATTCACTTGAATCCCAAAAAACTGGCTTTGCACTTCATTGCGGGAATATCGAAGCCTATTTCCCTGCAAGTCCAAAAATTTTAAATTTGGAAGTTTTTTTAGTTCAAGGGGAGGTTGAGAAAACTTATTATTATTTAAAAAGATAGACTCAACCTGGTTAAGCATCCCGATATTCTTTGGAATCCGTTTTAATCCGTCGTTCTCCAAGTGCAAGGACCTGAGTCCTGACATAGATCCAAGCAAGGGAAGATTCTGTTCCAGGTTGAAATATTTATCATCGTTTAGATACAATTCTTCAAGGTTACTCAGGTTTTTAAAACTAGCGGGCAGGTACGTAAAATCATTTCCGCTTAAGTCAAGTACACGTAGCCTACCCAGGTTGCCAATCCCTGCCGGTATAGCTTTGAGGTGGTCATTACGTAAGCTAAGATATTCCAGATTTGAAAACTTCTCCCAAACAGAATCCGGAATGGAGACTTTCTGATTACTCAAATTAAGCCTGTACACTTGAGCCGGATTTTTCAAGGCCTCACTTAAATCCTTAAACTCCTTTTTTACCTCTGCATCAATATTTACCTGTGCGGATAGTTCTGTAAAAACAAAACAATTCAAGACTAACAATAACACACCGAGGATCTTCATACAGTTGCATCTGGTTGTATTAAAGGTAGAACCATTGCCCTAGGTAATGGATCAAAATAGCGTGTTAATTAAAACACAAATAAGTAATTTTTCATTCTTACCTCTATGCAAATATCCAGGGCATTATGAAATCTAAAGATGAGGGTGAAACTGCAAGCTTAACTAACCTTCGGAAAAAAATTAAGAAGATCTGCAAAAAGAAAAGCATCTTGTAAGAAGAAGTAGCCACTACCGCCGGGATCCGTGCTTCCAACTATTAGAAAAATAGAAAAAGGAGAGCGAACTCTCCATTCAAATTCTCTAAATCCCACTCCCTAGTATTTAATCGTTCTCACCCCAAATACCCTTCCCGCAGTCTTTCCGTAGTTGGCAACAACTCGGACAGTCACTACGTCCTTTGATAAAGTAGCAGTACCTGGAATCTGATAGGTATGATCATAGAACTTACCGGTCCTGCCGCCGGGCCATTCCACAGTAGCGATCTTTTTACCATCCACGAGGATGTCGAACTTCCGGTCTTTGTCATCACCGATATAAGTGAGCACTAAAGCATTATCACGGCCCTTCTCCACGCGCATCTCAAACTCAAAATAATTATCCGCCCTCGCTTCTCTACCCTTCCTCCCCAACGCGTCGTCTACATATGATCTTTCGGTAGCTTTCAGTTTATGGTCCCGCTCGGGTTGCATCTCTCCAATACGCAAGTAGTCGATCGTCTTTTCTTCCAGCAATTGCTGCGCTCGTTTCTCAGCCTCATATTCTTTTTGTTTGGCCGTCCAATCTGCCTGACTGAAAAAATCCCAATACACTGTATAATACTCGTTGTACACTTTATAGAATGGCTTCAGCGTCACATCAAAGGGCTTCCCTACATCATAAGTCCTGAACACAGTGGGCGTTACCTTATCTTGACGCGCTATCGCGATGGGCTCCCGCTTGCTTGTCAACAGCACGGGTGTGCCAAACACGGGATCGGGAATCGTATCACCCAACACACCGGCGAGCACCAGCGGCCCATATTTAAATGCAACGCGATTTGGATTATCCGGCATAGCCTCGGTATACAACTCCATAGGGGTAGTAATCACAATGCTGTCGCCTTTACTAAATGCGCCATCGATCAAATAATATCGATCTGCTCCGGCATCAACCCGCAACCTCTGACCATTCATTTCCACCTGTGGTCTTCCCTTTTGCCAAAAAGGCTGACGTACCTTAATCCCTGCCTTCACAACCTTTGCCTGCTCAAATCGCAATACCACGCGTTCACTTTCTGGAAAAGCCGTGCTCATCGTCATCACCATTCCCTTTTCCTTCCATTTCACCGTCGATGGAATAAACAAATTCACCCAGAGATTGCTGTGATCATAACTGTAGATCTGCTCCTGGTACTTACTATGGTTCTCGATGCCACTACCCACACAACAGGTAAACGTGTTGAATGAATCTGAGAACTGCTTGCGCGTACCCATCCGCAATGGAACGAAATAGCACATCATACCCGTCTCCGGATGTTGTGAGGCCAGAATATGATTATATAATGCGCGCTCATAGTAATCCATATACTGTGCACCTGGAGCCCATGCATTGAGATGTCGTGTGAGCTTCAACATATTATAGGTGTTGCAGGTCTCACAAGTGTTATCACTCAACCGATCACTCAGTTTCCCTTGTTCGCCGCAATACTCATAATTACTATTTCCACCAATCACATAACTATGCTTTCCTGTCATCACCTCCCAGAAAAACGAGGCGATCGTACTATCCCTTTTGTTCCCGGTCAGTTCGTATTGCAATGCCGACCCTATCGCTTTCGGCACATTGGTATTGGAATGTTTTCCGGGAAGGGGATCGATGCGTTGCGCGAGCAATTCCATCACGAAGTAATCATAGAATTTATAGGAGAGATCGAGATACTTCTTGTTGCCCGTCAATGCATAAATTTGCGCGAGTACATCATTCATGCCTCCATATTCACACTTCAGCATTTTCTGCCGGCTGGAATCCGGCAACCCATTTACAATGTCATAGGTCCAGTCCGCCATGCCCTTCACCACTTGCAAAGCCTGCGGATTATTGGTAAACTGGTACACATCCACCAGTCCGGCCATCACCTTATGCACTGTATACCAGGGACTCCAGCCGCCGTTAAGGTCAAAACCAGATGATTTGATATTACCCCGTTTCACTTTAGTGAAGATGGTGTCTTCTCCGGGTATGGCGCCTACATAGCCTGTTTTGCGCGACTTCTGGCAGCGAGCGAGTTCACTAACGATATAGTCTAACCGCTTTTTCAATTCAACATTGCCCGTTGACACATACATCATGGATGCCGCGGAAAGATAATGGCCGAGTGTATGACCCGATAATCCTTCGGATTCCCAGCCTTTGTACACCGAATCCTTCACCGGCAATTTTGCATTCAGATGAAAACGATGCAATAACCGATCTGGCTTCAACAGCAATAAATAGTTCAGATCTTTCTGCCTTGCATTGTAAAAAGGAGAGGGTGCATTGAGACTCACATCCTGCAATAGAAACGACTTCACCACTGGTTGTTTTACCATAGGTACTTTATAGGACACTACCTGGCCTTGCAAAGCCACAACACCACAGATCAGCAGAATAGTGAGAAAGATCCTTTTCATATCCTCAAAATACAAATTGGAGGGGGAAACATCCAGCACCAGAACCTTTTTTCCGTAATTTCCACGGAATGAATGGATTCCAAAGGTTTAAGCGCGCGCTAGGTCCGGGCATCGTTACCGGCGCAAGTGATGATGATCCCTCCGGCATCGCAACCTACACCCAGGCAGGCGCAATGTTTGGCCTAAATTTCCTTTGGACGGCCATTGTGACCATGCCCATGATGATTGCCGTACAGGAAATGTGTGCGAGGATTGGCATCGTGACCCGGCAAGGGTTGACGGGACTATTGAAAAAAGAATATCCGCGATGGGTCATGTGGGTCATGATCATCTTCAGCGCTCCGGCCATCATCCTGAACATCAGTGCAGACCTCGCGGGAATGGGTGCAGTATGCAATCTGTTACTTCCCTCCATTCCCTCATCGGTTTTCGCCGTATTCTTTTCTATCCTCTTGCTGTTCTCGCTGATCAAATTCAACTACAGAAGAATTGCAAATATTCTTCAATTTCTCTGCCTGGTGTTACTGTGTTATCTCATCGTTCCATTTCTTTCTGACACTCCATGGGCCACGGTACTAAAAAAAACAATCATTCCAGATTTCAGCTGGAACAAAGACTATATCGGCATACTCGTTGCCATTCTCGGTACAACCATCTCACCGTATTTATTTTTCTGGCAGACATCGATGGAAGTGGAAGAGGTGGAATCAAAAAATGTTTTCGTCAATAAGAATATGATCAGTGATATGCGCACCGATGTTCGTGTTGGAATCGTATTCTCCAACGTCATCTGCTTTTTCATTATTCTCGTTGGTGGAACTGAACTGCATGCCAAAGGCATCACCGATGTGCAAACCGTTGACCAGGCTGCATTGGCATTGAAACCCATTGTAGGCAATGGTGCCTATTTGTTATTTGCTATCGGCGTAATTGGAACAGGTCTTCTCGCCATTCCTGTCTTGGCGGGCTCATTATCATACATGTTCAGCGAAGCTTTTGGATGGAAGGAAGGACTGAACAAAACCTTCCACCAGGCGCCGGGATTCTATGTAGCCTTGATCATTTCTGTTGTGGTGGCACTCGGTATTAACCTGGCAGGAATCAATCCTGTTAAAGCACTTATCTACACCGCAATGCTATACGGCGTTACCGCGCCCGTACTCATCGGGATCATCCTTCACATTTGTAACAACAAGCGGGTGATGGGTGAATATGCAAATAAGAAAATACACAATATCATCGGGATCATTACCTTGTCGGTGATGACTGCAGCGGGCGTTGCGCTACTCGCCACTAGCTATTAGCTATTTGCTATTAGCTACTATGAAAGTGTTGGTCATTTGCTCCAGAATCCCCAGCGTTACCGTTCCGCGTGACAGAATCATATCATGAAATGCGCGGAGATCAAATTTTGGGCCGAGGGCTGCTTCCGCTTTCTTCCGCAGCTCGCGGATTTTCAGCTCCCCGATCTTGTAAGACACGGCCTGTCCGGGCCAGGCTATATACCGTACTACTTCTGTATTGACTTCATGTAAAGACAAGGCAGTGTGGTCCGCAAGATAATCCACCGCTTGCTGCTGCGTCCATCCCTTGGCATGAATACCTACATCAATCACCAGCCTGCAGGCCCGCCACATTTCATAAGTAAGCTTTCCAAATCGGCTATAGGGGTCTTTGAAAAATCCCATTTCCGTTCCAAGGTATTCGCAATACAATGCCCAGCCTTCTCCGTAAGCACTGAGATATAGATTTCGCCTGAATGCTGGAACATTCTCCACTTCCTGGTTAAGCGCCATCTGTAAGTGATGACCAGGCACAGCTTCGTGAAGCGTGAGTGATTCCAAGACATACAATGGCCTGCTGCGAAGATTATAAGTATTCACCCAATACTCCCCCGCCCTTCCACTTCTGATGGACGCAGGCGAGTATCTTCCACCGGTGTATCCCGGTGCCAGAAAAGCAGGTACAGGTTGCACGCCATAAGGTTGCCTCGGCAGCTTCCCAAAAAATTTTGGAAGCGTCCAATCGATTTTCTTTGCAATAAAAGACGCTTCTTTCAACAGCGCATCCGGCGTGGTCACATAGAAACGATCGTCATTTCGCAACTGCGCAATA
>REAQ01000344.1 GCA_004294195.1 Sphingobacteriales bacterium
TTATCGTCATCCTTCATCACCCTTAGACTGGCCAGAATCTGCTTGTAGAGATGCGCTTTCAGGTTAGACAACTGCTGCTTCCGTATGGTCTTGTTTTTTTTCAGCAAGAGCTCCTCATCGTATTGATCCATCTTGTCCAACGCGTCAAACAATACAATGATCTTCAGGTCCTCATGGGCAGAATTCCGCTTCACGAAGAGCTTGAAATTCCTTTTTTCAGCCTTTTCGAGGGACTTGATCAGCTGGAACAGTTCATCTTTTGAGCGGTTGGGCATCGTATTTGAATATGCTATAAGCTATTGGCTATTAGCTAGTTATAGCCTTAATAGCCAGATTTGATGGGTGTAAATTACAACTGATTTTGACTTGATAACCAATCCTTCCAGAGATATATTCGTTTAAGCAGGCTGTTGTTTTCTTTTATCCATGGCAAGCAATTCAAAGTTCACAGCCTGCTATTTTTTTATCTAGACCCAGCAATCTATGGCTTCTGACAGGATTTATATTTTTGATACCACCCTCAGGGACGGTGAACAGGTTCCCGGCTGCAAGCTCAATACCCACGAAAAGGTAGAGATCGCCTTGCAACTGGAACTTCTTGGCGTGGATATCATTGAGGCGGGCTTTCCGATCTCCAGCCCGGGCGATTTTGAAGCGGTGTCAGAAATCTCCGCCGTCATCAAAGACGCAGTGGTTTGTGGGTTGAGCAGAGCCGTAGAAAAAGACATCGAAGTAGCCGGCGAGGCCCTGCGCAAAGCCAAGCGCCCACGCATCCATACCGGCATCGGCACTTCTGATTTTCACATCAAATCCAAATTCAACAGCACCCAGGAAGAAATTCTTGCCCGTGCCGTGCAGTGCGTGAAGTGGGCAAGGAATTATACGGACAACGTTGAATTCTATGCCGAAGACGCGGGCCGCACAGATAATGAATATCTCGCGCGTGTGGTTGAAGCGGTGATCAAAGCAGGTGCTACCACCGTAAACATTCCCGACACAACAGGGTATTGCCTGCCGCACCAATATGGTGAGAAGATGGCCTACCTGATCAATAAGGTTCCTAATATCGATAAAGCCATCCTCTCCTGCCATTGTCATAATGATCTTGGACTGGCCACGGCCAATTCTATTTATGGGGCGATTAGCGGAGCACGACAAATCGAGTGTACCATCAACGGACTGGGAGAAAGGGCGGGCAATACTTCTCTGGAAGAAGTGGTGATGGTGATCAAGCAACACCAGCACCTGGGTTTGTTCACCAATATCAAAAGCGAATTACTCAATCCCATCAGCAGGCTCGTTTCCGATACCATGCGCATGCCGGTACAACCCAATAAGGCGATTGTGGGCAGCAACGCATTCTCGCATTCTTCCGGTATCCACCAGGATGG
>REAQ01000046.1 GCA_004294195.1 Sphingobacteriales bacterium
CAACACCGGGCCGTTTATTGGATTTAATTCAGCAGAAACATATATCGCTGGATCATGTAGAGAAGTTTGTATTGGATGAAGCAGACCGAATGTTGGATTTGGGTTTTATCCATGATGTGAAGAGGATCGTGGCTAAGCTTCCTATGCAGCGCCAAACGCTTTTCTTCTCTGCCACCATGCCTCCAGAGATCGCGAGACTGGCCAACACTATTTTGCAGAATCCTGTGAAGGTGGAAGTAACGCCGGTATCATCTACTGCGGAAACTGTAGTGCAAGCCATGTATTATGTAGACAAGGCCGATAAACGCAAACTCCTGGTACATCTTCTGAAAGAAGGTGGCATTGAAAGGGTGCTTGTGTTTACCCGAACCAAACATGGTGCGGATCGTGTAACCCGTGACCTGAACAAGGCCGGCATTTTTTCTGAGGCCATCCATGGAGATAAATCCCAACAGGCACGTCAACGTGCATTGACTAATTTCAAGAATGGTAAGTCGAGGGTATTGGTAGCTACAGACATCGCCGCAAGGGGTATTGATGTAGACAACCTGACCCACGTGATCAATTATGAACTCCCGAATGTACCTGAAACATATGTGCATCGTATTGGCCGTACCGGCCGTGCGGGCGCAACAGGAATCGCTTTAAGCTTTTGCGATGCAGAAGAGAAAGAATACCTGAGGGATATCAATCGCCTTGTAAAGGTGGGTATTCCCATTGTGTCTGATCATCCATTCCATTTAGAAATGGCAAAAGCACCGGTGATGTCTGATGCCAAACCCGGCAGTGGACCATCTATGGCGCGCAGGGGTATGCGACGTAAAGAGTTTCGCCAACGTTAAACGAGGCATTAAGGCATATGGCATTTGGCACTGGCGGGATCTCGCTAGTGCCAAATGCCATATGCCTTAATGCCTACTACTGCTGCTGCTGCGCTTGGATTTCTTCGCGTTCTTTTGCAGTGGCTATTTTTTCCATCTGCACGCGGTTCGTCTCCTCAAAGGTCATACCGTCTTCATATCCCGTAAAGATCCTGCGGGGAGCTGCCCTTGTAACTTCCCTTTACCACAGAACAGTCAGTAAAGTTGCGGCCCACGGCAAGTTTAACGTGCTTGTCTTCTACCCATACATTGTTGGTGGGATCGATGCCGGCCCAACCATAACCTGGCAGCCAGGCCTCCACCCATGCATGTGTAGCGCCTTCACCGCGCATGCCATTTTTGTGCGGACAAATGTATCCACTGACGTATCGGCAAGGGATATCCATCGTTCGCAGAATTTGTAACATCAGATGTGCAAAGTCCTGGCACACACCGCTGCGAATTTCCATGATCTCATCTACCGTTGTTTCAATAGTGGTGATGCCCTTGGAGTAGGTGAAGTTTTCGTAAATATATTTATTGCAATCCTGTACAATTGAGGCTACTGATTTCTGCGGATCGAAGATCTGGTTGCAAATCTCCTGGATCTGGTCCTGCTTCTCGATGAGTTCAGGCCTCGTGAGTTCCAGATGCTGTAGTTTGTTTTGAATTTCTGCATTCAGCTGCTGCCATGTTGGCTCCCAGAATCCAATTCCAGGCACCTCGTAATTGAGTCTGATCAACAGCCTGCTTTCAATGGACAGGCGAAGGTGAGGCTCAACGATGCTGAATAACCCTGCTTTGTTGCCCCAATAGTCTTTGAATACATGTACGTCAGGGTGATGGCTGATGATGAGCTCATGCTGCAGTACTTCAAGATCCTCGCCTAGATAAGGGAAGATCCTGATCTCATTCACGCTTTCATGTACGGGTCTATCGTATTCGTATTTCGTAATGTGGATGATCCGGAAAACAGACATGTTCAAACTTAAGAATAAGAGAAATAGGTTTGGCTCAGCGCCCAGGCAAATTCACGAAGATGGTTACCCGTTTGTTTCAGAAACGCGGGCGCACCCATTCCACGGATCGTTTGCACATCAGCAAACTCAACGCTGGAGCAGATCCTGCCATATTGCCTTCTGAGACCTTCAGGGTCTTCCGGACTGTTTTCTTCGATGATGTTATCGAGGTATTTACGGATCCTTTGCAAACAGTACATCACAGAATGAGGGAATGTATCATTGATGACCACCTGGTGAATCACGTTGTCATTGGCTTCGTTACTCCGGTAGTTCTTCAGGTGAAACTCATAACCAGACAACGAGAATAAAACACCTCGCCAGTACAAGATATCCTTTTCTTCGCTCAAATCATTGTCAATCATTTGTTGCTCCATCAGATCAATGGTCATGAGGCAGCGCTCCAAATATTTTCCGAGATTCATGAAGTTCCATGACATGCCGCGTGACATCGTACTGTCTACAATACCCGTGAACAACAGACAGTTTTTTAATAGTCGCTCCACGGCCGGGATCTGTTGATTGGTCTTGAGTTGTGAAGAAAGCTGATGGTCATACATCATATGGTACATGAAGTTCACCTGTTCCCAAACTTCTTTGGTAAGGTGATCCTGCATACCTCTTGCATTCTCCCTCGCCTTGGTCAATACGATGCGGAGGGAGTTGGCGTTCCTGCTGTCCATCAGGATATGTTCCAGGATCTGGTCAGCATCTTTTTCCATTTCAGCTTTCTCCGCTTTCGGGAGATAAGAAAAAATTTCAAGGATGGTCTTCCAGCTGTTGTTGGCGTAAGGACCGCGGTCCAACGACAATACATAGGTTGTATGCAAGATCCTCAACAGGCCTTCAGACCTTTCAATGTATCGGGAAATCCAGAATAGTGCGTCAGCGCTTCTACTTAACATCTTCAGAAATTCAGTTGGTTATTGATCAATCACCCAGGTGTCTTTGCTTCCCCCGCCTTGCGAAGAGTTCACCACCAGCGAACCTTGCTTCAGTGCCACACGGGTTAATCCACCGGGAACGATGTGCATGCCCGAAGGGCCACACAAAGCATAGGGCCGAAGATCCACGTGGCGGCTCTGTATCTTTCCATCCAGAAAACAGGGAACGGTAGAAAGCTTAATGATAGGCTGAGCAATGAACTCTCGGGGATTCTCTTCCACCTTCAACCTGAATTCTTCAACCTCCTTCTCCGTTGCCTTGTTGCCCATCAACATGCCGTATCCGCCCGACTGGTTGGTGCGTTTCAACACCATTTGTTCAATATTATTAAAGACATATTCCCGAGAACCCTCGTCTGTCATCAGGTAGGTAGGTACGTTGGGTAATATCGGCTCTTCATTTAAGTAGTACCTGATCATTGCAGGCACATACGCATAAACGGCTTTATCATCGGCCACACCATTTCCGATGGCGTTGACAATGGCTACGTTTCCTTTTCTATATGCACCAATGAGACCCGCTACGCCCAGAATACTTCCTGGATTGAAAGTAATGGGATCGAGGAACTCATCGTCCACCCTCCGGTAGATCACATCTACCTGCTGATGACCGCGGGTGGTTTTCATATATACTTTATGGTTGTTTACCACCAGATCCCTGCCTTCTACCAGGGGAATACCCATTTGACGGGCCAGGAATGTATGTTCATAATAGGCTGAGTTGTAAATGCCTGGCGTAAGAATGACGGCAACGGGATCACGCACGGGCCGTGGTGAGAGAGACAGTAAGATGGAGTGCAACAGCAAAGGATAATTGTTCACCATGCGCACCTGGCTGGTGTTCACGAGGTCTGGGAACAAGCGCTTGGTGACCTCTCGGTTCTCCAGCATATAAGAAACACCAGAAGGTGTGCGGAGATTATCTTCCAGGATATAGAAGGTGCCATTGTCTCCGCGAATCAGATCGATACCCGATATGTGTACATATATATTATTGGGCACATCGATCCCAAAGACTTCGCGCGTGAAATGCGGACAGGAAGCGATCAGCCATGATGGCACGATATTGTCTTTCAGGATCTGTTGATCATGATAAATATCGTGCAGGAACATGTTCAACGCTTTTAAACGTTGCTTGATGCCCGCTTCCACATGTTGCCATTCTTTTGCCGTGATAATGCGGGGAATGATATCGAACGGAAAAATGCGTTCAATTCCTGCATCGTCACTATACACCGTGAAGGTGATGCCCTGACTCATGAACATTTCACTGGCCTGCTGGTGCAGTTGCGAAATGGTAGAGAAATCAAGATCGGCTAGTTTTTGGAATAAGGGCTGATAGTGAGAGCGAAGCATGGCTTTATCCATCATTTCGTCCCATGAATAATCATGGCTGTACCCTTGGAGTAATTCTTCTACAGTCATACCTAATACTTAAATAAAAAGGCCGCTGCCCTGGCAGCGCCTGGACAATCAGCCTAAATAAGTTGGGTCATAAACTTCAGGAAGTTATACATTTCCATCGAAAGAACAACTATTTTTTGGCATCCAATAAAAAATGAATGTTTATGCGTTTAGGCGGAAAATGGCTGCTACTGCTTTTGATGTCTTCTACTGTTGTTGGTCAATCCAGGCAGGAGCGAAACCTGACGGGCCAGATCCAGATCGTGACCAATGCCAATGGTCAGCAACTCGGTTATTCAAAAGCTTCGGGTGTTAGTATCCTGACGGTAGACGGTCTTGCCTTTAAGGATCTCAACAAGAATGGTAAGCTCGATGTATATGAAGACTGGCGCAAGCCCTTTGATGTGCGAGCGAGAGACCTTGCTTCAAAAATGACCATTGAACAAATTGCGGGTCTGATGTTATACAGCGGGCACCAGGCAGTACCTGCCGGTCCCCGTGGCTTTGGTGGTGTGAACAGCTATGGTGGCAAGCCATTTGCAGAAAGCGGTGCGAAGGCTTCTGACCTTACAGATCAACAAAAGAAATTTCTGACCACAGATAATTTGCGGCATGTGCTAATGACCTCTGTGGAATCGCCAGCCGTTGCAGCCGAGTGGAACAACAATATACAAGCTCTTGTGGAAGGAAGCGGTCTTGGCATTCCTGCCAATACCAGCTCTGATCCGCGACACAATGCGGCCATCACTGCGGAGTTTAATGCAGGAGCGGGTGGCACCATTTCTCTTTGGCCCGAGACGGTTGGATTGGCCTGTACTTTTGATCCGGGTATTGTGAAAAGGTTTGGCGAGATCGCGGCTAAGGAGTATCGTGCGTTAGGGATTGCAACAGCTTTATCTCCGCAGATCGATCTGGCTACTGAGCCCAGGTGGAATCGATTCCCTGGCACTTTTGGTGAAGATCCATTGTTGGCCACGGATATGGCCCGGGCCTATGTGGATGGGTTTCAGACATCGAGTGGGAAAGACGAGATCAAGAATGGCTGGGGTTACACCAGTGTGAATACGATGGTGAAGCACTGGCCGGGTGGCGGAAGTGGAGAAAGTGGACGGGATGCGCATTTTGCCTATGGAAAGTATGCAGTGTATCCTGGCAATAGTTTTGAAACCCATCTCCTGCCCTTCACCAAAGGTGCTTTTGCCTTACAGGGAAAAACGGGCATGGCCGCTGCGGTGATGCCTTATTATACGATCTCTTTTGACCAGGACAAAGTGAACAAGGAGAATGTAGGGAACGCGTATAATAAATACCTGATCACGGATCTGCTGAGGGGAAAATATAAGTACGATGGCGTGATTTGTACAGACTGGCTCGTGATTGGCGATCTCGGAAAATCTGTGGACCAGTTTGCGGGCAAGCCCTGGGGCTATGAAACAAAGACACTGGCTGAGAAGCATTATAAAGCATTGATAGCCGGGGTTGATCAGTTCGGCGGGAACAATGCTTCTGCGCCAGTGATTGAAGCGTATCAATTGGGTGTGAAAGAATATGGCGAAGCCTTCATGCGCAAACGCTTTGAACAAAGTGCGGTGCGCTTGCTGATGAATATTTTCCGCGCTGGATTGTTTGAAAATCCCTATCTGAATCCTGCAGGTTCTGCTGCATTGGTAGGTAACGCTTCGTTTATGCGTGAGGGTTATGATGCACAACTGAAGAGCATAGTGATGCTGAAGAATGCTAAACAGACGCTTCCACTTAAAGGACGTAAAACAGTTTATGTTCCCAAGATAAAGACACCATCTGTGAAGAACTGGTTTGGCCAGGCCAATCCGGAAAAGATCGATTATCCGGTGAACCTTGACCAGGTACGCAAGTATTATGATGTAACAGACGATCCCGCAAAGGCCGATGCGGCGCTGGTGTTTGTGAAAGGACCGATGGCTAATCCGGGATATGATGGAGATGATAAGAAGAACGGCGGCAACGGATATATTCCCGTGAGCCTGCAGTACCGTCCGTATACGGCTACCCTTGCCCGTGAGAAAAGCATTGCCGCTGGTGATCCGCTAGAGCCTGGGCTGGATAACAGAAGTTACAAAGGCAAGACCGTGAACACCGCGAATTCCAATGATCTCGATGTGATCCTAGATACCAAAAAGCAGATGAATGGCAAGCCTGTAATCGTGATCATGAGCCTCAGCAACCCGGCTGTGGTGGCGGAGTTTGAGAAAGAGGTGGATGGCATCATGATCGGCTTTGGTG
>REAQ01000348.1 GCA_004294195.1 Sphingobacteriales bacterium
TTTTATTGGAAATAAATATTCCGTTGCAATCGCCTTCCAACTGCAACTGTATCAGCACATTATCGGGGTTTTCTTGGGGGGGGGCAAATTTGATAAAAGCCGAACCATTTTGTAGCGTTCCTGTACCCGATTGCGTGCCTTCATCAGCGGCTACCCTGGCCGAGGGACTCGACCCCAATATACGCCAGCCGTTGCCGTCGTAATAATAAAAGCCTGGCGTGTTATCTATCTGATAGACCAAAAGCCCCGTAGCGGGTGAGGCGGGGCGGTTGGCTTTGGTAATGCGGGGTATCAATACGCCCATGTTACTGCTTTTAATGTCTAAAATAGCCGATGGATGGGCATGATCGTTGTCAGTATTGATGGCTACGCCTTTGCTGTCGTTGTTCATTCGTACGTCGGTAGGGTCTGACAACGAGGCGGTAGCAACCACTCTTCGGTATTGAAAATTGCTCAAAGTGGCCGTCCCACTCGTGGCCGACACTTGGGCAGTGAAATATATGCCCTCTTTGGTCATAAAACTCACTTCGTTAGTGGTTGATGCAAGCGTGTAGGCGGTACTTTCGTTTGGTCGGGTGTATTTCTGACTGACGATACTGAGTCGTAAACAGTTGAAAGTGCCATTGGGAGTAGCAATAGTGCCATAGGCATCGGCTGTGATAGTTTGTGCAAATTTGGCAAGGGTCAAATTCGTAACATAATCTTTGTCTTCGATGGTTGATGTAAAGGTATCATTCAAGTCTAGCGGTACGTCTGAAAACTCGTAGTCGGGTTCGTCAAAATTGTCGTCATCGCCTACTTCCAGGTCATAGCTTGTGCCGAGGTGGTTTATGGCACTACTGTTCATATCGTAGTGGTCATAGACTTTCATAGGGCGGTCGTTATTGTCAAAATAATACGTTTGCATCACTTTGTTTGCGCCCGAAACTTGCAGTGCTGGAGGTACACTACTGGTCGCAATAAAATCGCTTCTACCCGCCCCGTCAAAATAGGTCAAGAGATTGGTCGGCAAGGCCCACGTTTGGGGCGACGTGTTATTGGCAGTACCAATATTCATACTAAAGGAGGCACTTGACTGGTATAAAAGCCAAGAATTACCCACGGCAGAAATCGTATTAAAATCAGCTAAACTAATCGAAACAGCCGCAGTCGTATTTTGGGCTACGCGCTGTTCGTTGTTCTTCAAATTCAAAGCACTGACATCAAAAGTTTGCAACTGCTTGGATTGAGATAAACCTGCGCCTACTGCGATGCGAGCATTTATTTTTTCTGGACACGAACTACACAGAGTTGTTCTTGCAAAAACATTGATGGTTTGAATTAAAAGAAAGAATCCCATCAAGTATGCTTTCCAGAATAGCTTTTTTATAAAGTATTTCATAAAAAA
>REAQ01000047.1 GCA_004294195.1 Sphingobacteriales bacterium
TCCACAAGAGTCCCTGAACGCCCACCCACTGCGCGTTCATTCGGTTAAAGGGATAAGGCATATCGTTCCACCTGATATCAGAGCCGGAAGTAGATCTCATCCAATTAAAATGGGCATCTATCCTTACTCGCTTATTATTAAATCCGATCCTAGCTGCTCCATCCCATACATCAGGAACGGGCATTTCATTACTGTTAACCTGACCGTCATTGTAATAGGACTGGCGATCTGTAGTGATGTTTGACCGTAGCACATATCCAGTTTGGATGGTTGCAAAAAGATGGCTTTTATGCTCATAGTGTGCGATAACTCTCGCACTGGCGGTTTTAGCGCCAAGGCCAATGGAAAAAGGAAGATGGTCAGGTACATAATTGCTTGCGGGAAAAGAAAAACCTGCAGTTACGAAAGTGTAAAAGGTGCCCGCCTTTCCAGGTTTTTTAATCAATTTATATTTTGCATCTAATGCAAAATCCTGCCAGCCTTTCATACCCGTCATGGTACCTGCTGTTGAGCTCGTGGAAATGTTGGGTAGGGAAGCAAATAAATTTAGCCTGTCTGACAAACCATAACCCAACATCGGCATGATCATCTTTGCTTTAAATGTTCCGATGTTTGGATTGCCTCTGAGCAATTTGCCTTCCCAGTATTCGTCCCAGGAAGATTGCCCGTACCCCGCTACGAGGCAAATTTCACCTTTCTTCATGGAAAAGCCGTCCGTGGCCGTTTGTGCCATGGCATTGCATACACTGATCAATGCAATACCAAGGGTTGCTATGCGTCTAAGCATGATTGAGAAAAATTCAGAATGTTGAAAGGATAGTTACGTTTCTATTTTTTGCATTTAACCTTACTGACTACCAATTCTCCAACCTTTGTCCCCAGCAGGTTTCCTTCTTCCAGGTCAAAGCGGTAATGTATACCGCCGTAAAGCCTGGAGATGCTGGCTTCCAATGCAGCTTCCTTAAAGCTCTTGATCTCTCTGCTGGCAATACCGAATTCCATCGATGAAGTATCGGTAAAAGATACTTTGCCAAAATAAGAGGTCATCACTTCTGCCGCAGCATTAGAGATGGTTGAATGCCCACTCACATAAGAGGGAAATGGTGGTGTTTGTATGTAAGGCTGCCAGTTGGGATCAACGAGTTGGTTGATCACCGTTTCTGGCCTGATGTAGTTGCTTCTGTATTTTTCATCCCAGCACGCAATGAAACCATCAAACAGGGCAATGGATGTTTGTGCATAGGCTGCAATGGTGGTATGCAAATCTGCACCTGCCTTCTGCGCACCTATGCCAACAATGTTCATCCAGTGACCCGCCGGAGAGAATTTCTTAGTCGCAAACATCACGTGTCCGGTAACGTTCATCTTGAACGGATTATCGTCCCAGAAATCTGCGATGTGCTTTTGCTCTTCGGTGAGTCTGTCCCCCATGTTTTTTACTTCCATCAACGCTTTGTGATACACACTGTTCTTATCATTCACATCGTACATCGGTGGTCTTTTGCACATCACTGCTGATGCTGAATCAAGCACCATCGGCCTGATGGTCATCCAGTGTGGCTCCAGTCCTGTGGTATACGTGGGAGGTGTAGGAACCCATCTGCCAGGCATTTCACTCACTTCATATCTTGAAGCACCGCGCGTCTGGCTGTAATTGTCCCCTTTGCTCCATTTGAGAATGGCTTGTGCGATGGTATCGGCGAAAACCTTGGTATTGTTAAGCATGTTTTCAGAGATCCCCATGCTGTCTGCCTCATGAACCAGTTTGTTGTAGTGCGTCATCATGCTGCCTTCAGGGAAAGTAACGGCATTGCCAACCTTCACGAATGCCAGCAGGGATGCAAGATTATAATCAATCGGTGTTCCCTCTGGAACCCTGGGCATCTTGGGCATATGGCGGATCTGGCCGGCGAGAGACTGCCATTTCTCGTCTCCAGCAACCATACACTCGTATGCAGCAATATTGGCGTACACATAATTGCGCGCAGCAATCATGGGCGCAAAATTGTTTTCCAGAACGATGTTGTTCAACTGCTTCACCGTCTTGCTATAGGTGAGGGCATCATTGGTGAACGTAGTATATCCCGATCCATTATTCTTGCAACCCATAGCTGCAAGGACAACTATAAACAAAAACTTTTTCATGATGTGTATTCAAACATGCACAGATCCCGCGGAAACGAAGGACAACCTTCATTTCAACTGAAACAATACAATAAAATTGACCGAGGGATAAAAAATACTGCCGTTCAGGCGCGTGGTGGTTGGAAAGGTTTGTCAGCAAAAAAGGACAAAGGAATAGTGCTGTGTGTCACTATGAACCGGCTTCCTTCTACCGTTGGACACGAGAAGGCGATCTCGTAACGATCGTCCTGGTATTCAGAAGTGATTGTCTTGATGACAGCCGGTTTAACAGGCTGTGGTGTATTCTTCTGCTCTGCAGAAATATCATTTACCAGTGAAAAGAACTGCTCTTTTGCACTGTTGAGTTTCATCTTACTGTGGTTGGGTATACACATGAGGATCAGCGTATCGTTGTTCACTTTACGCTTCACATAACTATAGTGAACCCCATCGATCTCAATCTCCCCATCATACCTTTCAAAATCCGCCCAGTTGGTCTGGTAAGGCATCGGGAGGGGAACTTTCATCTCTATCAACTGTGCATCATCGTATTTTTCATCATCCAGTTGTTGCACAAATGCAGCCGCGGCACGCGTCTCCATGACATCAAATAATAAGCGGTACCCGCCGATGTTGAAGGCGTGAACAACTAACAGTGTTATGGCTATGATGAAACGCAAATGGCTACTAGCTAATGGTTATTGGGTTATTTGTTATTGTGTTAATAATCGCAATAATAGTGAAAAATCTTAGTTTTCATCCTAAACACTTCCCCTAATTCCTCACCCTAATTTTCAGGCTTTTCCACTTCGCCGGCAAATTCTGCTTCCCCTGTTTCAACCCTTTCTCCGTGATTTCCAAGCCTCCAAAACCCATCAATACACTCTGGATGATACCCCCTGCGCCTGTAGCAAAATAAGGATTCGTACCTCCCTTCGTCTCGGCAATCACCCTGAACGGTGGAAGCAGGTTCGGTATGTAAGAGTCCCTGAACCACTTATACGCTGCTTCACCATCACCAATCCTGGCATATAATAAGGTGAAAACAGCCTGGGTCATAGCTGGCGTGCCTTCGTCCGGTACCCTTTTGCTGTAGTACTCCAGATCAGCCCGGATGGCTTTGGGATCTGTGACTTCTTTCAGGGGATATGATAAAAGATTTACATCGGCCTGTTTAATGCCTTCGCCATTATAAGTGGCATGTTCCCGCGTGACACCATCGGGGAACTTCAGGATCGGAATATTTTTGGCCACGTTCATCCAATCCGGGTCCGCCTTGATCTTCAGGATGGCCGCAGCCTTAGTGGCAAACTCAAGGTTGGCTCTTGCCGCCGCATTGGTGAAAGCATTGTTGTCTACGTTCTCTGCCCACTCATCGGCAGCCACTACATTCTTGATGTCATACCGTCCCGGCCCGTTTCTTTCAACACGAGACGCCCAAAAATCTGCCGTAGCCTGAAGAATGGGCCAGCCCCTGTCACGAAGCCAGGCCGTGTCTTGTGTTACACAATAATAGTTCCATGCAGCAATGGCCACGCATCCTGTAATGTGATGTTCAAAAGGTCCGCTCAAAGCCCAAACAGGTGTTTCCTCTACGCCCGTTGCCGCACTTTCCCAGGGAAACATCGCTCCGCGATACCCTTTGGAAAATGCATTTCGCTTAGCAGCTTCAAGTCGCTGGTATCGGTATTCCATCATCGATTTCGCCATCTTCGGTTGCATCACCAACAATGCGGGATACATCCACAACTCTGTATCCCAGAATACGTGACCGTTGTATCCCAGTCCGCTGAGGCCCATCGGCGACGGACTCATGGCTGTGCCTTCGCGGGAAAATGAATACAAATGATAGAGCATGCTGCGCACGTCTTTCTGGCTCTCAGGATCCCCATCGATCTCAATGTCACTTTTCCATAGTTCTGCCCAGGCCTTCTCATGAAACTGTAACAGCCTTTCCCTTCCTTCCAGTTTGGCGAAGATGGTCATCCGCTCCGCTTCATTGAGCGGATCATCATGATGTGCAGAAGTGATGGATGAACCCGCGATAGAAAACCGATACGTTTCTCCGGCTTTTAGCTTACGCGAAAACTTCATCAGGTGCATGTTATTATCCCACATCTCATGGATCACCCGGGGCTCTTCGCCATGTTTTTCCGGAAACAAAAATGTATTGGATGCGCACATGGTGAGTTTACCGGTTGGACTTTTTGCTGTTGACGTCAATAGGCTGATCACCACATGCGGCCTATCGATCTCATTATAATAATTCTCCACATCTCGAAGTGCATCAGGTGCTTCCATCACGGATGCTCCACCCATGGTAAGGTCTTTCTTTGCTTTCACGGTAACATCCATCAACACGGTAAAAGGAAGATGACGAAGGGCGTAGTATGTATACTCAACACTGGCCTTATCGCCCATATCAATGCTTGCACGGAATGCACCGCTGCGCATATTCAGCTCCTGTGTGAATTGCTGTACACTATTGGCATCCACACGTTTCCCATCAATGTCCAGCGTCATGTTGAGCAAGTTGAAGCTTCGTAAAAAATTACTCACCCTTCCCCGCCCATAGGTATCATATGCACCGGCCAGCACTACATCTTTCACTTTGAAAGGTTCCGGTGCAGACACAATGCCGATCATTCCATTGGCAACGGTAATGCCATAGTATTTAGAGGGATCCGGCTTCCCGGCCTTGATCACCCATTCATCTTGTGCGTAAATAGACAATGACAGCACAAGGAGGCATGCAACAACAACAGTTCTACGCATAAGTAAAGTTTGACAATAGCTATTAGCTAATAGCTACTAGCTAATATAGGCAATCATGGATATCTCCACGTTCACACCTTTAGGCAGGCCCTTCACTGCAACTGTTTCTCTTGCAGGAAAATTTCCGGAGAAATACTTCCCGTATATCTCATTAACGGTGGCAAACAGCGCCATATCGGTGAGAAATATCGTAGTCTTCACCACATGATCAAAGCTGATACCTGCCTCCTGGAGGATGGCGTCAAGGTTTTTCATGACCTGTTCTGTTTCTTCTGCCGGCGTTTTTGCATCAATATCGTTGCTCACCGGATTGATGGCTACCTGTCCTGAAATAAATAGAAGGTTCCCTGTTTTAACCGCCTGGCTGTATGGACCAATGGGCGCGGGTGCTCCGCTCGTCTGAATGATTACCTTGCTCATAAGAAATGTTGATGGCTATAAAATTGCGATGATTATTGCAGTTTGCCAACCTAATTTTGTACCATTACGAACCATGAGAATTTGTGTATTGTGTGACGATGAGGCCTGGAAATCACTATTTGTGGGCCAGGCGGTAACATTACTGGATGCAGAACAAGCATTTGATGTGTTGCCCGATGACGTGCTGTTTGATTTGCGGGATGAAGCCTGGGACCTGA
>REAQ01000349.1 GCA_004294195.1 Sphingobacteriales bacterium
TGTATATAACCGATGCCAGCGGCAAGGAAGTGAAAAATTTATTTAAACTGCCCAGCAGTGAGCTGGCGCCCCGTGGTAATGATAATGTGCTGAATGCCCCCCGCAGTTTTGGCTGGTTAAACAACAGCCCCGCCACTGTACGCTGGATTGAACCTTTAGACAGCGGCCTTATTAAAAACAAAATGGACTTTCATGATGCGGCTTATACTTTAGCTGCTCCATTTACTGCAACACCTGCTGTATTGGTAAAAACTGCCGAGCGCATGTATGGCGTTAATGATGTTACCACCGATTTATTTTTTGTTTCCGAAGGCAGCCGTGCAAAGCACCGCACCAAAATGAGCAAGCTGGTAAATGGTAATTTGGAAACATTAATTGACCGCAGCACCGACGATGCCTACAACGACCCCGGCACTCCCCTAACCGAAAAAAATAAATACGGCCAAAATGTGGTGAAGCTTGTAAACGGCTCACAAATATTTATGACGGGCAATGGCGCATCTGCCAAAGGCGATTTACCTTTTTTAAATACGTTTGATATTAATACTAAAGAAACAAAACAGTTATGGCGTTGCGAAGAACCTTACTACGAAAGCGTAACCGACATTTTAGATTTTGACAAACTAATTGTGGTTACCAACAAACAAAGCCAAACAGAGCAGCCTAATTACTACCTACGTGATTTAAAAAACAACAGCGCAAAAGCTATTACCAATTTTGCCGACCCACAGCCTACCCTGCGTGGCATTACCAAACAAAAAATTACTTACAAACGTAAAGATGGTGTTGACCTTGCCGCCGATTTATATTTACCTAAAGACTACAATAAAGATAAAGACGGCAAACTGCCTGTAATTATGTGGGCCTACCCCCGTGAGTTTAAAAGTGCTGCCGATGCGGCGCAACTGCGTGGCAGCAAATACACTTTTACCCGTGTGGGTTATGGCAGCATTGTGTTTTGGGCAACGCAGGGTTATGCCATTATGGACAACACGGAGTTTCCTATTGTGGGTGAAGGCGACAAACAGCCCAACGATAATTTTGTTGACCAGCTTGAATGGAGTGCCCAGGCCGCCATTGATAAAATTGGCGACATGGGCATTGGCGACCGCAACCGTGTTGCCGTTGGCGGCCACAGCTACGGTGCGTTTATGACGGCCAATTTACTGGCACACACCAACCTCTTTAAAGCCGGCATTGCACGCAGTGGCGCTTACAACCGTACGCTTACGCCCTTTGGTTTTCAAAATGAAGAGCGTACTTACTGGCAGGCGCCGGAAGTGTATTTTAACATGAGCCCCTTTAGTTACGCCAACAAAATAAAAACACCCATGCTAATGATACATGGCGAAGCCGACAACAACCCCGGCACCTTCCC
>REAQ01000048.1 GCA_004294195.1 Sphingobacteriales bacterium
TGATCTTATTGCTCTTAACGGCACCAGCTACCTGGATGGCACCACCAAACAAAAGGAATTTTTCCGTCAATGTGGTTTTACCTGCATCCGGGTGCGAAATGATCGCAAAAGTTCTCCGTTTCTGGATTTCACTATCGTATTTCATGCGGCGCGAAGTTAAATGAAAATAGCTATTGGCTAATGGCTATTTGCGACAGTATGCGCTGCATTGTTTGGTCAGGAATAGCGAAATTCGCGTATGCGGGATCATGTCATAGAAACCACTCCGGGAACTAAATACGCGCATGCCAAAAAGGCTTATGCCACGAGGGTGATGATGCGCCGGTCCCTGCTGGACGGGTTCCTGGTGTTGCTGGGGGTCTTGTCTGCGGGTTTCGGCCTGAAGGGGTTTCTATTGCCCAATGGATTTGTAGATGGTGGCGCCACTGGTATTTCACTTCTGCTGAGCAGGGTCACGGGCATGCCGCTTCCATGGTTGCTGATCCTTGTCAACAGTCCGTTTATCCTGATGGGTTTTTCGCAGATCGGCAGGAATTTCGGTATCAAAACAGCCGTGGCCATAGTTGCATTGGCGATCACTGTAGCGGTTGTCCCTTATCCTGTCATCACAGCAGATAAACTGTTGGTGGCCGTATTCGGCGGTTTTTTTCTGGGCGCCGGGATCGGTCTTGCCGTGCGTGGTGGCGGCGTGCTGGACGGCACAGAGACACTTGCGATTTATATATCGAGGAGAACCCACTTGACCATTGGCGACGTCATCCTCATCTTGAACATTGTCATCTTTTCATTTGCCGCATATCTATTGGGAATCGAAACAGCCCTTTACGCCATCCTCACTTACCTGGCTGCATCCAAAACAGTGGACTTCATCATCGAGGGTATTGAGGAGTATACGGGCGTAACCATCATTTCGCCAAAGGCCGATGATATCCGGAAAATGATCATCGTAAAACTGGGCCGGGGTGTCACTATGTACAAAGGTTCAGGTGGCTTTGGGAGAGGTGGGATGAAGTTCCACGACCAGCAGATTCTGTTTACTGTAATTACTCGTTTGGAAATCTCCAGGCTGCAGACAGAACTGGATGCCATCGATCCAAATGCCTTTGTGGTCATGCACTCCATCAGGGACACCAGGGGCGGTATGATCAAAAAGCGATCCCTTAGCAAATAGCCATCCCGTCCATCACGCATTAACCATGCTATTCTTCCGCTTATCCATCCATTATTTCCTGCCTATCTTTGAAGCCATATATTTGAAACTATGAGGCGTTTTTTCGAGATCATGGGAAACAGTTTCCGGCTGGCATTGCTGGAACTCAGGAATAACAAGCTCAGGACCACCCTGTCCCTGCTTGGCGTGACCTTTGGCATCTTCTGTATCATCGGCGTGCTGGCCACCGTGAACAGCCTCGAAACAAACGTGCAGAACGATATCAAAAAACTCGGAGACAACACCATTTACATCGACAAATGGGTCTATGGCGGCGGCGGCGGCGATTATCCCTGGTGGAAATTCGTGAACAGGCCTGAACCAAGTTTTGAAGAAATGGAAAAGTTGAAACAGGACACCGCGATTGTAGGGAAAATCACCTTCGTTCTGGACAATCAATCCAATATTGAAACACAAAGCAGCGTACTCGAGAGGATTGAAGTATATGGCCCCACGGCAGGTTTTGAAACCCTACAGCCTTTTGAAATGCAGTTCGGTCGCTATTTCAGCGCTTCTGAATTGGAAAAGGGTTCACCTATAGCCGTTATCGGGTACACCAATGCAGAGGTTTTGTTTGGGAAGCCAGAAAAAGCCATAGGCCAGAAAATAAAAGTGAAAGGCAAAGAAGCATCGGTAATCGGTGTAATCAAAAAACAGGGTAAAGGTGTTTTGGGCGGAGGCTGGGAATTTGACGAAGCTGTGATGATGCCTTATCCATTTTTCAAACAGGTTTTCCGTGAGAAATGGTCTAACCCGAAGATCATGATCCAGGGTAGAGATGGTATAGCTCTGGACGCGTTTAAAGATGAACTCAGAGGAAGAATGAGAAATATCAGAAGACTGGGGCCCAAAGAGGAAGATGATTTTGCCCTGAATGCCATCAGTGATTTCAGCAAGCAAGTGAGCGGTTTCTTCGGATCCGTTACCCTCGGTGGCTGGTTCATCGGACTGCTCAGTCTCATCGTAGGCGCTTTCAGTATTGCTAATATTATGTTTGTGACCGTGCGTGAACGTACGCCCATCATTGGTCTCAAAAAAGCCATTGGTGCAAAGAAAAGTACCATTTTGGCCGAGTTCCTCCTGGAGTCTGCATTCATCTGCCTGGTAGGTGGAGCCATCGGCGTTTTGCTGGTATTTGGATTGACGTTCTTGTTAACCAGTCTATTCAATTTTCCTGTATTCATCAGCATGAAGATCCTCGGCGTTGCGGTAGGCATCTGTATTGCCATCGGTATAGGCGCGGGAATTATCCCGGCATCTATTGCAGCAAAACTGGATCCGGTGGTTGCCATCAGATCGAAATAATATTTACATTAGCGAATGCTGTCATTCGCGTGGCAAATTCTAAAGCTCACCATCGAGGAATTTTCACACAACAAAGTCAGGACCTTCCTTTCCTTGTTGGGCATCGCCATCGGCATATTCTGCATCATTGCCGTTCAGGCTACTACCAATAGCCTGGAATACAACGTCCGATCAGGCATAGATAAACTCCAACGCAATACCATTTTTGTGCAACGCACCCCCTGGGGTGGTGATCCGTCTATGTGGTGGAAATACCAGCAAAGACCGCAGATGGCGTTGGAAGAAGCTGAATACATTCAAAAGAAAGAGCAGACGATCAAAAATGCGGCATTCGTCAGTTTTTACAATGCCACGGTGGAATACCAGAACCAGGTCCTGGAGAATGTGGTGTGGTACGGCGTATCAGAGCGGTTTGATAAAGTACAGGATGTGGAGATCGCCTATGGCCGCTATATCAGCGTGGCCGAGTTTGCCGATGCCACCAATGTGCTGGTGATGGGCTATGAAAATGCATTGAAACTGTTTGGGCAACCAGAAAGGGCTGTGGGCAAGACCATTCAGATGGCCGGACAAAAATGCCAGGTGGTGGGAGTAGTGAAGAAAACCGGCAGAAGCCTGGTGGGCGGCTGGGATTTCGATAATATTGTGCTTGTAACGGCAAGTTTTTGCAAGAAAGTGGCCAATTTCAGGAAACTGGAGTCATTTATCATTGTTCAGGGCCGGGAGGGCATTGCCCCTGAAGAAGTGAAGGGCGATATCCGTTCCTCGCTTCGGGCTGCCAGGCGAATCCCGCCCAAAAGGGAGGATAATTTCTCCCTGAACGACGTAACGGCGATTTCCGGCTCGATGTCTACCCTTTTCACCAATATTAACCTTGGCGGCTGGTTTATCGCCTTCCTGGCTTTATTGGTTGGCGGCTTTGGGGTGGCCAACATTATGTTTGTATCGGTGAGGGAAAGAACAAACATCATTGGCCTGAAAAAAGCCATCGGCGCCAAAAAATCAACGATTTTGCTGGAATTCCTGCTTGAATCCGCGTTTTTATGCCTGATTGGCGGGGCAATAGGATTAATTTTTGTTTTTCCCCTCACCTTCGTACTTTCAAATCTGTTGAAATTCAATATCTTCCTTTCCTGGGGGAATATCCTCCTTTCCGTCATCCTGTGTATCATTTTAGGGATCCTGTCCGGCATTATTCCGGCGTCCATCGCCGCAAGGATGGACCCGGTGCAGGCCATTAGGTCCAAGTAGCATCCGCACCCAATAAAACATATGATCCAACGTTATTAGATTAAGAAAACAGTTTGGACAGCTGTTGTTTTTAATCCAATGTCATCAATTTGAAGTTGTATGGTCAAGCTTATTTATGGTGCAATGCTGATGTTGTTGTCCTCCGCAGCATTCCTGTTCTCGAAAGAGAAAGATGATCTACCCTGTAAACAGTCCCTGGTTGGTGTGGTGAAAGAAATGAAAACCGATGAAGCAGTTTATCTGTGCATTGAAACCGCCGATCACAACATTGTTTTTCCATCTATTGAAAATGAGAGGGTTGTCTTAGCTGCTGGCGCAAAAGTGCGCGTATGCTATGACTCTGCAGGCACATTTAAGGAGTATTCACGAATCAGGATAAATCATGTAAGCTACTTACCTTAGCGGTTCTATGCCGCTTCACCTTCTCGCCATTGAATCGTCTTGCGACGAAACAAGTGCTTCCGTTTGTACCGATGGCAGGATCGTGTCCAATATTATAGCTACTCAAAAGATTCATGAACAATATGGCGGCGTAGTGCCGGAATTGGCCAGCAGGGCACATATGCAAAATATTGTCCCTGTAGTGGATGCCGCGCTTACAAAAGCCGGTGTTAGATCCGATGATTTATCGGCCGTAGCGTTTACCCGTTCGCCCGGATTAATCGGGGCACTGTTGGTAGGTGCCGGTTTTGCAAAATCCATGGCACTCGCGCTGGATATCCCCCTGATTTCCGTCCATCACATGCAGGCGCATGTACTCGCCAATTGCATCGAAGATCCCCTTCCCCCGTTTCCATTTCTTTGCCTCACCGTCAGTGGCGGACATACCCAGATCGTATTATGTAAAAGTTATGTAGAAATGGAAGTCATCGGTGAAACCATTGATGACGCTGCGGGTGAAGCATACGATAAGTCGGCTAAATTACTTGGCCTGCCCTACCCCGGTGGTCCGTTGATCGATCAATATGCGGCCGATGGAGATCCCCATCGATTTCAATTCGCCGAGCCACAGATCCCCGGACTGGATTTCAGTTTCAGTGGCGTGAAAACATCGATCTTATATTTCCTTCAACAACAGCGCGCAGCAGATCCTGCTTTCGTAGAAAAAAAACTGAACGATCTCTGTGCATCCATTCAATACCGCATCAACAGCATCCTGCTGCAAAAAATGAAGAAGGCGGCACAACAAACCGGCATTAAGGCAGTTTGCCTTGCGGGCGGGGTTTCTGCCAACAAAGGGCTAAGAGCCGAATTTACAACGATGGGGGAAAAACTGGGATGGAATACGTATATCCCTGCTTTTGAATACTGTACAGACAATGCTGCGATGATCGCCATCACAGCTTATCATAAATACCTGGCTGGCGAGTTTAGTGGTTTGGATATCACTCCTTCTGCCCGATGAATACATATTTCCAATTCAAACAGTTTACGGTGCACCAGGAAAACTGTGCAATGAAGGTGAGTACAGACGCATGTTTGTTTGGTGCATGGCTGGCTCAGAGAGGCATTGGGCATTGGGCATTGGGCATGAGGGGCAGTAGGCATAGGGCATTGGACATTGGGGGCGGTACTGGATTATTGAGCCTGATGCTTGCACAATCAAGTACACTTCACATTGATGCGATAGAATTGGAAGAGGATTGCTTTGTGCAAATGAAAAACAATGTTGATGCAAGTCCGTGGGCTTCAAGGATTGGTTGCATTGAAGGTGATGTTCGCAGTTTTGCATTTACAAGCAGATACGACTTGATCTTTTCCAATCC
>REAQ01000350.1 GCA_004294195.1 Sphingobacteriales bacterium
TGGTAAAGTGGTGGATATGCTTTATTTCCCGATCATCACTGATGCTACTATTCCCAAGTGGGTACCGGTATGGGGTGGGGAACCTTTTGAATTCTTCAGGCCGGTCTTCAATATCGCCGATGCGTCCATCTCCATCGGTGTACTCACCATCCTGCTCTTCCAAAAGCGGTTTTTTGCACCCAAGGATGAGGAACGTCCAACTACTGTGGAAACGAATAGCACGGTTAATGACGAGGTTCAAATTAGCTAATAGCTATTAGCTAGTAGCTATTGCTGAAAATTACATGCAATTTTTTAGCGGGTTCTGCGTTATCTTTTTTTTAATCTGACCTCTATGCAGAACCTGATTTTAGACATGCCGAAAGACGCGGCTGCCCAGTTGAATTATATGTCTGTCCTCGCTTCCTGCGAAAATTATCATATCCCCACCTGCCCCAATATTAGTGTGCAGGAATTGATCAGCAGTAAATTATATAGTTGGTACCAGACAATGGTTACAACTGATGAACATGTGGTGGCGTGGTATGCGAACTACGAGTAAAACAAATACTGGCAATTAACAATTGGCAATTAGCAATTGACAATTGGCACTGGTTTTTGGAAGTTGGATTTTGGTGAGCGTCACTAACTTCCAATAACCAGTGCCAATTGCTAACTATCAATTGTCAATTGTCAATTGCTAAATCAGCGCCCAACCATATCTTCCGGCTTAACCCAGGCATCAAACTCTTCCGGTGTAACATATCCCAGTTTCACCGCCATCTCTTTCAGCGTGGTTCCTTCTTTATGCGCTTTCTGCGCGATCTCAGCTGCTTTGTAGTAACCGATCTTGGTATTCAATGACGTCACCAGCATCAGTGAATTGTTCACATGCTTTTTGATGTTTTCTTCGATGGGTTCAATACCTACCGCACACTTGTCATTAAAACTCACACAGCCTTCGCCGATGAGTCTTGCAGAGTGGAGGAAGTTGTAGATCATTACCGGTTTGAACACATTCAGTTCAAAATGTCCGTTAGCACCGCCGATGCCAATGGCCACATCGTTCCCCATTACCTGCGCTGCAATCATTGTGAGCGCCTCACATTGTGTTGGGTTCACTTTTCCTGGCATGATGGATGATCCGGGTTCATTGTCCGGAATGAAAATTTCGCCTATGCCCGACCGTGGTCCGGAGCTGAGCATGCGGATATCGTTCGCGATCTTCATCAGGCTCACCGCTACCGTTTTCAACGCACCATGTGCTTCCACAATGGCATCGTGTGCAGCTAGGGCTTCAAACTTATTCGGTGCGGTCACAAAGGGCAGTCCAGTGAGCTGAGCAATGTGTTTCGCTACATTTTCAGAATATCCTTTGGGCGTATTGATACCCGTAC
>REAQ01000345.1 GCA_004294195.1 Sphingobacteriales bacterium
AATCTTGAAAACAACAACGGTAAAGTTGGTGCTTTCGGAATTTCATATCCCGGTTTCTATGCAACCATGGCGGCATTAAGTGGTCATCCCGCATTGGTAGCCGTTAGTCCGCAAGCGCCGGTTACCGAATGGTTTTTGGGCGATGATTTTCATCACAATGGCGCATTGATGCTGATGGATGGCTTCTCCTTTTATACACGCTTCGGCGTACCGAGACCCAATCCGGTGAAAGCCTATGTTGGAGGTTACCAGATCAAAGGAGACGATAACTACCAATTCTACCTGCGTGCGGGATCGCTCACGAATATTGCCAAATTGATGGGTGATTCCATCAAGTTCTGGAAAGACCTTTACGCGCATCCCAATTACGATACTTTCTGGCAGGCACGCAACGCCCGCAACAATGTGGCGGGGATCAAGCCCGCGATGTTAGTGGTGGGTGGACTCTTTGATGCCGAAGATTGCTACGGCGCATGGAGATTGTACGAAGCCATCGAACAAAAAAATCCAGCTTCCCAATCTAATAAGATCGTAATGGGTCCCTGGTATCATGGCCAATGGGCATCCAATGAAGGCGGCACCCGATTGGGCAATGCTACATTTAAACAACGCACTTCAGACTGGTACCAGAATAACATCGAAGTACCCTTCTTCAATTATCACCTGAAAGGGAAAGGCAATATCAATCAGCTTAAAGAAGCCACCGTTTTCATGACCGGCAAAAATGAATGGAAACAGTATGATGTGTGGCCACCTGCAGAAGCTAAAGACCAATCGCTCTATTTCCAAGCTGGAAAACAACTGAGCTGGACCAAACCCGCAACAACTGCTACAGCTTCAACCTATGTTTCCGATCCTGCGCATCCCGTGCCGTATGCAGACGGTATTCATATGGGCAGAACGAGGGAATATATGACCGATGATCAACGCTTTGCTTCCCGCAGGCCAGATGTATTGACCTTTGAAACGCCGGTACTCACGGAAGACCTAACGGTAACGGGTACTGTGATTGCAGACCTGAAGGTCACACTGTCTACTACGGATGCAGATTTTGTGGTGAAGATCATCGATGTGTATCCTGATGACTACAAAGACAGTGAACTTCGCTATCCACTTGGAGGCGCGCAGATGCTGGTGCGTGGCGAGATCATGCGCGGCAAATTCCGGAACAGTTTTGAAAAGCCGGAGCCTTTCAAACCCGGCAAAGTAGAAACGGTGAAATTTGAACTTCCTGACATCTCCCATTGTTTCAAGAAAGGGCATAAGCTGATGATCCAGGTGCAGAGCTCCTGGTTTCCATTGGCCGACAGGAACCCGCAACAGTTCATGAATATTTACCAGGCAGAAGACAAAGATTTCGTACCCACAAC
>REAQ01000346.1 GCA_004294195.1 Sphingobacteriales bacterium
ACGGCCAGGAAGCGGATGAGTCACTAGCTTAGTGCAAAACGTGAATTAGCGAGAATGGTCAAATTGACAATTGACAAATAGGCAATTGACAATACGTTCTGTCAACTTGCTCTTCTCAACTAGTCCGCACGGCCAGTGTAAGCTCCCCTGAAGTTCGGCCATTTAGTAGTTGGAATAAAATTATCAACTTTAAATGGTTAAACTATGAGAAAGACAAAATTCACAGAGACCCAGATTGTCAAGGCAATCAAGGATCACGAGACAGGGCGTAATGCGGTGGAGATCTGCCGTGAGCTCGGCATCACAACAGCCTCCTTTTACAAGTGGCGTCAACGCTATGGTGGTATGGAGGTAAATGAGGTACGCAAGATGAAAGAGCTGCAGGATGAGAACAGCCGCCTGAAAAGGATGTATGCTGACCTGAGCCTGGTTCATGAAGCCCTCAAGGATGCTGTAGCAAAAAAGCTCTAACGCCTGACGAGAAAGTCACCCTGGTTCATTACATGATCGAAGAACATGATGTGAGCCAACGCCAGGCGTGTGTAGCATTAGAGGTGCCACGCAGTACGATCCAGTACACTCCTGTCCCAAAGGATGATAGCGAGCTTATTGACCATCTCCAGGAACTGGTGAACAAACATCCATCCATTGGCTTCTGGAAATGTTATTACCGTATCCGAAGAAAGGGATTCCAATGGAACCATAAACGCCTCTACAGGGTCTACACGGCCTTAAAATTGAATATTCGCAGAAGACACAAAAAGCGTTTACCTGCACGCATCAAGCAGGCACTCTTTCAACCAGAAGCAATGAATCAAGTATGGTCAATCGATTACATGAGCGACAGTCTTTGGGATGGAAGGAAATTCAGATTGCTTAATGTGATTGACGACTATAATCGGGAGATACTGGCTATGGAGGCGGATCTGTCATTGCCAGCCACACGTGTGATTCGTGTGCTTGAATACCTCAAAGAGTTTCGGGGTTTGCCCCAGATGATACGGGCCGACAACGGACCAGAATTCATCTCAGATGCCTTGGACCATTGGTGCCGGGAAAACAATATCACCTTGGCCTACATTCAGCCTGGTAAGCCAACTCAAAATGCCTACGTTGAGCGATGCAATGGGAACATCAGAAGAGAATTTCTTAACGCCTCGGTATTTCAAACCCTCAAAGAAGTACAGGCCAAAATGGAAGACTGGATGTACGACTACAATTATCACAGGCCCCATCAATCTCTTGCCTTCAGAACTCCCGTAGAATTGCTACCTTCATGAACATCAAAAAGAAACTAATGGATGGCCCAAAATTTGGGGGAGCTTACATGACCCTTTCACTGTAGCGACCAGCTCAATTCCAGTACCAA
>REAQ01000347.1 GCA_004294195.1 Sphingobacteriales bacterium
AGGAAGACGATCAGAAAGGCTCGATGAATTACAAAGAGAGCTGGAACAAAAATTCAATGTAGCCATTCTCCCTTTGTGTTTCGATGTGCAGGATAAAGATGCGGTGAAAATGGCTATCGATAGTCTTCCCGAAGAATGGAAAAACATCGATGTACTCATCAACAACGCGGGCCTTGCCGCGGGCCGCGATTATTTTGACGAGGCCAGTATGGATGATTGGGAAACGATGATCGATACCAATGTGAAGGGCCTTCTCTATGTGACTAAAGCTGTGGTTGGAGGAATGAAGGCGAAGGGCAGAGGGCATATTATTAATATTGGATCCACGGCCGCGAAAGAAGTCTACGAAAAAGGAAACGTGTACTGCGCCACCAAGGCGGCGGTGGACGCACTGTCCCAATCGATGCGCATCGATCTTCTGCGCCATGGCATTAAAGTTACCGCTATTCACCCGGGTGCCGCAGAAACCGAATTCTCCATGGTGCGTTTCAAAGGCGATGAAGCGCTGGCCAAATCCATCTACCAGGGATTTAAGCCACTCGTTGGCGAAGATGTGGCAGAGGTGGCATACTACTGCACCACACTACCGGAGCATGTGTGTATCAACGACTTAGTGCTCACCTGCACCGCGCAGGCGAATTCTTTTTACTTCAATAGGAAATAATTCTACTTATTGAACGTTCTGTTTGATTAGCTACTAGCTATTAGCTAATAGCTATTTCATACAGACCTTATGAAAAAAACATTGGTTCTCACATCTTTAGTGATCAGTTCCCTCGCCCTACAGGCGCAGGATGCCTGCAACAGCAAGCATATCCTGCAACAGGTTGACAGCCTCAAAAAAGTGTTTGAACAAAATGGATTCAAGATCATCCAGGAATCCAGTGTGAATATGGAAAGTGAACACGAACTGCCCGTCATCGTTCCGATGAAAATGGGCACCCCCTATCAGGTTGTATTTATCGGAGACGCCCAGTCCCAGTCATATGAAGTGAAGATGTTTGACTTTAATGAAAAACAGGTCTTCCATTCCCGAAGCAACAACGGCAGTACCAACATCATCAGTTACGCCTACACACCCCAGATGTCTGAGTATCATTTGATCAGCACATCACAGACAAACAGCGAGCGGAAGAAAAATCTCTGTGGATACATTTTGTTGTTGAAGAAATAGACTTCACTGCGTTCTAATTTGACAATTTGCCAATGCGGTAATGCGGCAATGATGGAAGCGCGGCCGTGCGTTGCCGGCCTGCGCAGAACCACTCGGAGTGACTGGCGGCGCGCCGCAACGCAAGGCGCGCCTTCCTACATTTCCGCACTGCCGCATTGGCAAATTGCCGCATTGAGCAGGCGTGAATGT
>REAQ01000167.1 GCA_004294195.1 Sphingobacteriales bacterium
AAACTCATCCGCATCACCTTCAGACATAAAGTGAAGCAGGTGGCCGAGGCCGCTGCTCATTACATGGCGAATATTTTATCCCAACACTACCGGGATAGCGTAACCGGGCCGGCAGAACCGGTTATCGGGCGGATCAGGAATCTGTATATCATGGAGATCCTGTTGCGGTTGCCGCGTAAGAATGCCGTTGTGGAACAAGCCAAGACACTCATCCATCAACATTCAGCTATCATGGAGGGGGATAAGGTGTTTAGGAGTGTGTTGCAGACCTTTGATGTTGATCCCATTTGAATCATTGAGCAATTGAACATTTGTACCATTGTACAATTGCGCAATGGTACAAATGTTCAATTGCTAAAATTGATACTCTTGGTAAGCGTCTTCATCTCCTCATAACTGCAAACATGTATCCCTTTCTTCCCATGTGTATACGCTCTAAACATCGCAGCGGCAATTTCTGACGCCTGGATAGGCTTGTATTTAGACCAGTTGCCACCAAATGCCCATGAGAACATCGGCATCACTACCTGCGCGGCTTTTTCCATCATCCGTTTTTCTTTGCGGTCGCCCAAAATCAGCGAGGGGCGCATAATGTATATCTGCGGGATCTGTTCTTCACAAACAGCTTCCTCGGTCACACCCTTTAACTTGAAATAGAAGTTGTTGTTATTGTTTGCATCGGCTCCCGAAGCAGAGACCAGGTAGTAGCCATATACACCATGCTTTGCAGCCGCCTTAGCAGCATATACCGGAATATTGTAATCTACTTTTCGATAAGCGTCCTTATCCCCATCAACCTTTGCATTGGTAGTGCCTACGGTTACAAAAACCGCTTCGGTACCAGCAATATGAGGCTCATACGCCCTTGGTTCCTGGAAATCGATGATCTGTTGCTCTAGTTTCGGGCTGCTGTGGGTGAAGGTGTTTCGTACCAGCGCAATCACTTTCTCCGTACCCGGATCTTTAAGCAGTAATTCTAGAAGATGCGATCCTACTAATCCGGAAGCGCCGATGATGGTTACAGTACGACTCATTTTCTTTATTATTGTTGTATGCAATTTGCAGTTCATGTAGACTTGAAGCCCTACAATACTTTTGGCTTGGCAGCTACTGCCCAATATTTCGCCAAGTTATCAAGTGTGGAGCAACTTTCCAACCTGAATACTGATGCGCCTGTTTTGGTGCTGGGCGGCGGAAGTAATCTTTTGTTTCGGGACAACATAAATGGGTTTGTGGTGAAGAATGAGATCATGGGGATTGATTTGATCAGGGAAGATGCTGATCATGTTTATGTGAGAGCCGGAGCAGGGGAGAACTGGCACGGATTTGTGGAGCACTGCATCGCAAATGGCTGGTGCGGTGTAGAGAATCTGGCGCTCATACCCGGCTGCGTCGGTGCGTCTCCCATGCAGAACATTGGCGCCTACGGCGTGGAAATCAAAGACGTTTTTCATTCCCTTGAAGCCTGGCATTTGCAAGACAAGGAACTGCATTCGTTCAGCCTTGAGGATTGTGCATTTGGATATCGGGAGTCTGTGTTCAAAAGAAAGTACAAAGGGCAGTATATCATCACACATGTAACTTATCGGCTCCGCAAAACGCCTGAATATCATATCAGCTACGGCGCTATTCAACAGGAGCTGGAACACATGGGTGCCCAGGAACTATCTATCCGTGCGGTGGCTGATGCGGTGATCAGTATTCGAAAGTCAAAGCTTCCTGACCCAGCTGTAATTGGCAATGCCGGAAGTTTTTTCAAGAACCCTGAAATACCTGCAGAAACCTTTGTTGCGTTGAAGCTGCAATTCCCTGATATCATCGGATATCCAACTTTTTCCGGCATGGTTAAGCTGGCTGCAGGCTGGTTGATTGAGCGTGCAGGTTGGAAGGGCTATCGCAAAGGTGATGCTGGTGTACATGCCAAGCAGGCCCTGGTGCTGGTGAACTATGGTGGTGCCACAGGGGATGAGATATTTCATCTCAGTGAAGAGATCCTGCACAGTATCAATGCACAGTTTGGGGTGCAACTGGAACGTGAAGTGAATATCATCCCTTGAAACTGCCTTATTTCTTCTCCAGCAGGATCACCGCTTTATTGAAATCCGCCGCTGCATTGATCACTTTAATGAATGGCTGAAACTGGTCTATGGGATAGTCTGCCACCCGGTATTCTTCCCTGATGGTGATCTTGAGCTGGTTGCCTTTCAATTCATATCCGGATCGGAAAAACATAGTGGGCTCTCCACTGGCCGGAAAGCTCTGCTGGATGTTCAGGCTCTCCAAATTCTTCGCCACATAGCCCTCCGGAATTTCTACAATGATATCCCTGTAGAGTACATGCGGATAGATGATTTCAATGGGGAATACCCTGGGCTTTTCCTGGTACATTTCTACTTGCGGGCCAATGATATCTCCCACTTTCAACAAGATCTTATTGCCCGCCTTTTCCATCAGTTCATTGGCACGTACAGACGCGTTGATCACAAAGGGTTTATTCTTTCCAAATTCATCGAAACTTGCATTTTCCAATTTAGAGTTCAGCACGGTTTCTGAATTGGTCCCAAACTTTACGATCTGTTTAAGGATGTTTTTCTGGTCTTCCGGCGAAGAAAAATTAAAGGCAGACCTGTACATGGAAGAGGTATAACCCGTGAAGATCTGTTTGGATTCTACCACTACAGAATCTTTGGCAGGAAAGATCCTGATCTTTGATTCCATGTTATGTGAGGTCTGAGAATAGTCTAACAAATCGATGTTCTTCAGTTCTGCCACGGCGCTCGGTTTTCCATCAACAGTTACCGCCTTGCAATGAATGCCCAATTGATTGCCCCATTCCGGAGCGATCCACGGATACCGAAACTCTGCCCTGGTGCGTGCAATGTATTTTTTCTGCGCAGTCAGGTACAGCAGCATATTGTCAGCATTGTTCCAGTTTTCAAATTCCCTGTCTAGTACATAGTTTGACCGGTCTCCCGTGATCACCAACTGGTATAGAATATTCAACTGGCCCAGTGCAAGCGCATACAAACGAACGATGCCAAACTCAGAGGCGATGCGCGTCCTGAGGATCTGGTCTATTTGTGAAGCGGATTCTGACTCCACATCCTTATTGACCATTATGTTTTTCTTGAGGTGATTTTCCAACGCCATGAGTTTTTCTTCCGGTGTGGCCAGTTTGCTCAACTTCAAGGTATTGATGAGGTCCTGGACGGCTTTGGTTTCTTTCTCTTCAAACTGTTGGTAGTTTTCATTTAATCTTTCCGCCAGCTGATCCCAGGTGAATAAACGGGCAGAAGAATCCCTTGCTGTATTGTATGATAGTTTGTATTCAACGCGATACAATTGTGCAGTAAGATTGCTGTATTTCTCTTCTTCAGCCGGCTTGAGTTCAGGCGAGACACAGTTGACCACCCGAAAATTGGCATCTTGTTTACGTTCAACAACAGAGCGACCATTAAAACTTTTTACATCGAACATTAATCTCTCTGGCGAAACGATCTGTAGAATGCTCCGCAACACGGGAATCCTGAATTGCAATACATCCATGCCAAACAGCGATGCATCTTTCTTATAGGTATACAAATATTCAACCTGGCAACCTTTCTCCAGTCCGGGCAAAGCAAAGATGCGTTGAGGACTGCCATCTTCGTCGGTCACGTCCTTCACTGTTGTAGAGTCAAAATTGATCACTTTGCCGGAGGGTAGAATAGTCCTGGCTTTTAATGCTACCATCATGGTTTTGTCTCCGCCGGGGAGATAAATCTTGTTGAATAACTCGATACCCTTGTCATCATTCAATTGAATGATCTTATGGATGGTTTTGAACAATCCCAGGTTGTTTTCCGCCTCGTCTTGAAATTCATAACGCCTTGCATCCAACAGGAAAATGGCTGATTCGCGGGCATATGCGGTGTCTAATTTTACAAATGCCGGCTTCTCTTTCCAGGTATCCATGGGTAACTGCGCGCTCAACGGTGTGCAGGCCAACAGGGTGAGAACAAGGCTCAACAAGCGTTTCATGAGGTTTATTTTTTGATGAGGCTAACCGTTTCTTTGTATTGCGGGAAAAGTTGTTCCAGCACTTTGTTCCAGTTGGAAAATCCTTCCGGCTGCAGGATCAGGTAATCGTTAAAAAATTCTTGGGTGTACACCACTTGGTTTCCTTTGTTTTCGTAGGTGAAAGCAAATCCAAATCCATCCTGTTTGTAGGATTTATTGGCAGGAAGATAATCCACGACAAATCCTTCCGGGATATTGAAGATGGTCACAAAACGTTTGGTGAATTTATAATTCCACTCTACCGGTATCTTTCTTTTCGGATAGTCGATCTCCTGATGTTCGTAGGGCCTGATCAGGTTCATATTGATAAAGAGATTCCCAGCCATGCTCTTTCCATAATCTGGTAAGGTGAACGTGCAACTGAATGCCGCTTCGTTTTTACTGAGCGATGCGAAGTTGTATTGGAACCCTTCTGCTGCAAATTTATTAGATGCCCTTCCGGCGAGTTCCTTACTGTACTTCTCTTTATCCGTTGCACCCATGTACATGAGTCTTGTGCGCAGATCCGTAGCATAGTACCCTTTGAGGTAAAGGCGAATGTCGCCCTTTAGAACTTTGTCTGCCAGCGTTATCACCGTGGTGTCTGCATATAAGTTCTCTTCTTTCGGCACCACCGGCACCTTCACAATTTTGTAGGTGGATGGATCGATGCCCACAAAGGCTTCCTTTCCCTGTATATGGTCTGCCGGTATGCCAAACACGCAACTAGGATCTGTTCCATCCAGGAAAATATACTGACCATCTAACTCAAGCGTGCAGATCATATGATTATCCACCAGCGGCATGGGTGTTTCTTCATAGGTATATGGCAACTTTCTTGTGCCGATCCAGGTATAGTAAGACTTTAGTCCTGCATGGCGTAGCATAACAGTTAGAATACTGGCCATATCTTTACAGTCGCCGAATCTCCGGTGACATACCAGGTTGGCATCACGGGGAATGAATCCTTCCATGCCGTCTTCAAAGGCTACATATTTGATATTGCCCTGCACCCAACTGTAGATGGCTTCGGCCTTGGCTTTTGTCGATGTTTTCCCTTTGATCAGGGAATCGGTTTCAGCCGTTAATTCAGTGCCGGTTTCTTTATTGATATTACTGACATAACCTGCGTACAGTTTGTACAGGTCAGCCGGACTGTAGAGAAAATTGGTCCATTGTCCATTGGCTTGTTTCACCTGTTCAATATGGAACACCACATGCGTGCCCCAGTACGGACGATCCGGCGCATCCGGATAATAGTCTTCGTTTTTGGCGTCTTTCACGGTGAAAGTGTACACCGTTTCATTTTTCTTTTTCTCCTCCTTCACCTTCACGAGATCTTTGGAAACACCTTTTACCAGGTACCGGAGTTTGATGTTTGGATCACAACTGATCTTCAGTTCACCATT
>REAQ01000168.1 GCA_004294195.1 Sphingobacteriales bacterium
TAAAAATATCATAACCGCCCATTCCATCATGGCCAGAAGAACTAAAGTATAAAATATTATGATTACAGATCCCATTGCAGATTTCCTGACCAGAATCCGTAACGCCCAGATGGCGGGACACCGTATCGTTGAGATACCGGCTTCCAACCTGAAGAAGCGTATCACTGAGATCTTATATAACCAGGGTTATATCCTGAAGTATAAGTTCGAAGAAGATTCCAAGCAGGGTGTGATCAAGATCGCCTTGAAATATGATGCAGCTACCAAAGAACCTGCCATCAAAACATTGGAAAGGATCAGCCGTCCGGGCCTTAGGCAGTATGCAAGCCCCACTGAATTCCGCCGTGTGAAGAATGGTCTGGGTGTAGCCATCGTGTCTACTTCTAAAGGAGTGATGACGGATAAAGATGCTAAAGCACAGAATGTAGGTGGTGAGGTGCTTTGCTACGTCTATTAATTGATAAGTCAAGTGTAAAAAGTCAAAAACGCTTTTTACTTCCTTGAACTTTTGAATGTTGAATTTTTTAATTGCCCTGATACATTAAGCGCGGTCTATACGCCGGCTGACCGGTCAGGGATAAATCAAACAAATATGTCTCGTATAGGTAAAGCTCCCATCGCAGTTCCAAATGGTGTAACCATCACCGTTGGAACCGATAACGTAGTAACGGTGAAAGGCCCTAAAGGGGAACTGAAAGAAAGCATCGATCGTGATATTAAGGTTGAAGTAGTGGAAGGTAAAGTGAATTTTTCCCGTCCTACTGACCAGATCCGTCACCGCGCAATGCATGGTCTGTATCGTGCATTGGTGGCCAACATGGTTAAAGGGGTAACTGAAGGCTTTAAGAAGGAACTGGAACTGGTGGGTGTTGGTTATAAAGCCGCCAACCAGGGTAACCTGCTTGATTTGGCACTCGGATATTCTCACAACATTGTTGTTGAAGTTCCCAAAGAACTGAAAGTGACAACCACTCAGGAAAAAGGTGATAACCCAAGGATTTTCCTGGAAGGCATCGACAAGCAATTGCTTGGCCAGGTAGCTGCAAAGATCCGCAGTCTGCGTAAGCCTGAACCATACAAGGGTAAGGGTGTGAAGTATAAAGGAGAATACATCCGCAGGAAAGCTGGTAAGGCAGCAGGTAAGTAATTAGCCAATTAGCCAATGTGGCAATGCGGCAATGAAGAAAATAGCTAATAGCGATTAGCCAATAGCATAATAAGATTCTGGCAGTATCAGAATCGCAAATTTAAAAATATGAACACAAAAGTTCTCAGGAGACAGAATATCAGGTACAGGGTTCGTAACAAGATCTCTGGAACTGCACAACGCCCAAGGTTGAACATCTTCAGGAGCAATAGCGATATCTACGCACAGCTTATTGATGATGTAAGCGGAGTAACCCTCGGTGGTGCATCCAGCAGGGAGAAGGATATCCTGGCCCAGAAAGTCAATAAGACGGAGAAAGGTAAACTCGTAGGTCAGGCCATCGCACGCAAAGCCAAGGAACTTGGTATTGAAACAGTGGTGTTTGATCGCGGTGGATATCTCTACCATGGCCGTGTGAAAGCAGTGGCCGATGGAGCTCGCGAAGGTGGTCTTAATTTCTAATTCATTTTCAAGTACTAATTGAAGCAATAATGTCAAAAGTAATATTGAACAGAGTAAAAGCCGGCGACCTTGAACTGAAAGAGAAAGTTGTTGCCATCAACCGTGTGGTTAAAACAACCAAAGGTGGACGTGCTTTTAGTTTCTCCGCACTCGTGGTGGTAGGTAATGAGAACGGGGTAGTTGGTCATGGCCTCGGCAAAGCCAAAGAGGTTCAGGAAGCCATTACCAAGGGTATCGAAGATGCAAAAAAGAACCTGATCAAGGTTCCTGTCATGAAAGGTACAATCCCTCATGACCAGTTGGCTAAGGAAGGTGCAGCCAAAGTATTGATCAAGTCAAAGCACTGGCGATGCTTCGTGAGCCGATCAATGTTTCCAAGACAAGGAGTGTGTCTCTGAAGAAAGTTTTCAACGGTTAATCAATCAAATTTCAAAAGTCAATAGCAGCTTTTTGCATCTTGACTTTTGACTTCAAACGAGTTTATATATGAAAAAGATTAAAGTAACCCAGGTTAAAAGTGTCATCGACAGGTCAGAACGCCAGAAGAGGACGATGGAAGCATTGGGACTGCGTAAGCTGAACAACTCTGTTGAGGTAGAAGCTACGCCCCAGATCCTTGGCATGATCAACAAAGTGAGCCACCTGGTGAAAGTACAGGAATTAGCTAATAGCTAGTAGCTAATAGCAATTGGCGAAAGCCTGTTATTCCCTGAAATTATCATATAGCGAGCAGCACAGGGAGCTGCGCTGAGTTAAAAAAGAAACAACATGAAACTGCATTCATTAAAGCCCGCCGAAGGCTCTGTAAAGAAAGTAAAACGTATTGGTCGTGGTGAAGCTTCAGGCCACGGTGGTACCTCCACTAAAGGTAACAAAGGTGCGCAAAGCCGTACCGGTTTCAAGAATAAATTGGGTCACGAAGGTGGTCAGATGCCGATCCAGCGCCGTATCCCCAAGCGTGGATTTAAGAATATAAGCCGCGTAGAATTTAAAGTGTTCAACCTCGGACAGATCGAGCAACTGGCAGAGAAATACGGTATCACTGACTTCAGCTTGGAAACGCTGTATATAAATGGACTGATCAACCGCACAGATAAAGTCAAGATCCTCGGTAATGGAGAATTGAAGACGAAGGTCAGTTTTAAAGTGAATGCCATCAGTGAAAAAGCCAAGGCTGCTATTGAAGCCGCCGGTGGCAGCGTGGAGATACTGAAATAATTGACGATATTTGAAATAATTATTCAAAATGCAAAAGTCAAAAGTCAAAACATCTTTTTTGAATTTTGACTTTTGAGTTTTGACTTCAAAAAAATTACCCAGTGAAGAAGTTCATTCAGACCTTAAAAAATATCTGGAGCATCGAAGAGTTGCGCAGTAAGATCGTTGTGACCTTGCTCCTGATCCTGGTCTACCGTTTTGGCTCACACGTGGTACTGCCAGGTATTGATCCTAATAAACTTAACCTTTCCGGTGCCAAAGAAGGTCTGCTTGGATTGTTTGACACCTTCGCCGGTGGATCCTTTTCTAATGCATCCATTTTTGCACTCGGCATCATGCCTTATATCTCCGCTTCTATCTTCATGCAGCTGATGACCATCCTTGTTCCCCAGATGCAGAAATTGCAGAAAGAAGGTGATAGTGGCAGGAAAAAAATCAACCAATGGACGCGTTACCTTACTGCAGGCGTTACCGTTTTGCAGGCCGCTGCTTATGTGGCGTATTTGCGTAATGTGAACAAAGAGGCTCTGATTGATTCATACTCTGGTTTCTTCTGGCTTTCCACTGTTGTTGTGCTTACTGCAGGTACCCTGTTTGTCATGTGGCTCGGCGAGAAGATCCAGGATAAAGGTCTCGGTAACGGTACGTCTATCATCATCATGGTGGGTATTCTTGCCCGTCTTCCCCAATCATTTCTTGGTGAATTTGCTGCGAAGCAAACCAAGGGCGGTGGCGGTCTGCTGTTTTTCCTGATTGAAACAGCTTTTCTGATTGCAATCATTATGGGATTGATCATCCTGGTACAAGGTGTTCGTAAAATACCCATCAACTATGCAAAGCAGATCGTTGGTAACAGACAGTTCACCGGAGCAAGGCAGTTTCTGCCTCTTAAAGTGAACGCTTCTGGTGTAATGCCGATCATCTTCGCACAGGCGATCATGTTCCTCCCTACATTGTTCTCATTCACCAACATCGAGTCTGGAAAAGGTTTAGCGAGAATCTTTAACGATCATAGCAATATCTGGTATATGGTGATCTATGCCGTTATGGTTATCGGATTTACCTTCCTGTATACCGCACTGATCTTTAACCCTAAGCAAATGTCTGACAGCCTGAAGCAAAGCAATGGCTTTATTCCAGGTGTAAAACCAGGTCAGCCAACGGCAGATTATATCGGACAGGTGATGGACAGGATCACATTGCCTGGTGCTATTTTCCTGGCCATTATTGGTATCCTTCCCGGTATTGCACAACGCCTTGGGGTTACACAGAGCTATTCTACTTTCTTCGGTGGTACCTCTCTGTTGATCATGGTAGGTGTTGTATTGGATACCCTTCAACAGATCGAAACACACCTGCTGATGCGTCAGTATGATGGCTTGATGAAGGGTGGAAGAATCCAGGGAAGACAAACGACTACGACTACTCCAACCATCTAATGGTACATATAAAAACGAACGAAGAAATTGCCCTCGTAAGGGAAAGCAGTTTACTAGTTAGTGCCACCTTATCTGAGGTGGCATCTTTCTTGAAGCCCGGCATGACCACACACCAGATCGATGTATTTGTAGATAAATTCATCCGGGATCATGGCGCCATCCCTTCATTCAAGGGATACGGTGGCTTTCCTTTTTCAGCCTGTATCTCTGTAAACGATGCTGTGGTGCATGGATTCCCTAACAACCAGGAGATTCGCTCCGGCGATATCATCTCGGTTGACGTGGGTGTCTTCAAAAATGGGTTTCACGGAGACAGTGCATATACATTTGCCGTTGGTGAAATATCAGCAGAGATTGCAAAGCTCCTTACGGTAACGAGAGAATCTTTGTATCGTGGTATTGAAAAAGCCGTGGCCGGAAACAGAACCGGAGACATAGCCAATACCATTCAGGATTACACTGAGAAGCAACACGGTTATGGCGTAGTGCGTGAGTTGGTTGGTCATGGCCTTGGCCGTAACCTGCACGAAGATCCGCAGGTGCCTAACTTTGGGAAGAAAGGAAGTGGTGCCAAACTCAAAGAGAACACCGTTATCGCAATAGAACCGATGATCAACCTCGGTACCAAAGACGTTTTTTACGATAAGGACGGATGGACGGTGCGTACTAAAGACGGAAAGGCGTCCGCTCATTATGAACATACCGTTGCCGTTAAAAAAAATAAGGCCGAAATACTATCTTCTTTTGATGCCATTATGGCTAATGAAAAGAAGAATCCTGAACTTTTCAGTGACTATTGATCCTTTGCATGACAGAAATTAGCGCAGCACATTCAGATCCTTCTCTATTAGCAAACAAAACGGCATGGGCAGTCATATTTGATATGGATGGAACCCTTGTGGCTACCACTGAAGCAGATTTTCTTGCATGGCAGAAGCTATTCATACAGTACGGAAAGCAACTGACTTTTGAAGACTACTATCCATTGTTGGGAAGGAAAAGTGCCGATGTGGTAAAGTTGGGCCTGGGATTAACGGGTAAGCCTGCGGAAGAAGCCATGGCCATGAAAATGGGGTTGTTTGCGGATATCGTAGCAGAGCACGGTGTAGAGACCCTACCGGATGTCAGAAGCCTCCTGGAAAAATTATATGATGCAGGTATTCCGATGGCCTTAGCAACCAGTTCAAGAAAGAAAAAGATGGAACTGGTGATGCAGACGGTTGGATTGGAAAAATTCTTTTCTGTTTTTGTTACAGGCGAAGAAGTGGTAAAAGGAAAACCTGATCCCCAGATCTTTCAACTCGCCGCATCAAGATTGCAAATGCCCGCAGAGAGATGTATTGTAGTAGAGGATACCGTCAGTGGCGTTAGGGCTGCCAAAGCTGCGGGCATGACCTGTGTGGCTATTTCAACTACCCATGACCGTGATGAACTTACTGAAGCGGATCTACTGATTGATCATTTCACTTCTCTCCGTCCGGAAGACTTCCATAATCTCATTCCTTAAACCCAGATTGTAATATCTTTAAGCAAACAACAACTATGCGGTTTGCTGGTGTTTTAGTCATGCTGAGTCTCGCCCTTGGTGGCAGGGCACAATCGGACAAACGTGTTTCGGAGTATATCCAAAAAAATGACCATGGAATCTTGCGGGAGTTTATGCAATTCCTGGCCATACCCAATGTTGCTGCAGATACTGCAGGCCTTCAACAAACCGCGTCGTTTATCATGGATCTGATGCGGCGCAACGGTATACAACAAGTTCAAACTTTGCCCGCAAAAACACCCGGTATTCCTCCTGCGGTTTACGGAGAGGTGTTGGTGCCCGGCGCAACACAGACCATCGTATTCTATGCACATTATGATGGCCAACCCGTGAATGCTGCCAATTGGCAAAAAGGGTTACAACCTTTTGTTCCCCAGCTTGCCATCGGTACACCGGGACCTTCATTGCGCATGCTGGATATGCCTGCACCTAAAACAACCATTGATCCCGAATGGAGGATCTATGCAAGAAGTGCCTCGGATGATAAGGCTGGTGTAATGGCTATCCTGAAAGCCTATGAAATACTCCGCGCCAATCAGATCAGGCCATCGGTCAATATTAAATTCTTTTTCGAGGGAGAAGAAGAAAAAGGATCAGACCATCTTGAAGAAACATTGGAAGCACACAAAGCACTACTCAAAGCGGATCTTTGGGTGATCTGCGACGGACCCGTGCACCAGAGTGGAAGAAAGGTAGTGGGGTTTGGTGTTAGAGGAGATACGCAACTGGAGATCACCGTGTATGGTGCACGCAAGCCATTGCACAGTGGTCATTATGGAAACTGGGTCCCGAACCCAGCGATGGACCTTGTTCAATTGCTGGCAACAATGAAGGATAAGGAAGGTAAAGTGACCATCGATGGATTTTATGACGATGTGATTCCTTTGTCCGCATCGGAAAAGCAAGCGATCGCAGCCATACCTCCCGTAGAGGGACAAATGAAAACTGAACTCGGCATCACAAGGGTTGAAAGCGTAAAATCGCTGCCGGAAACCTATAGCTTGCCTTCCCTCAATATCAACGGTATCCGTAGCGCAGAAACAGGAAAACTTGCAGCCAATGTTATACCTGTTAAAGCAACAGTGAATCTTGACCTTCGGCTGGTGGCTGGCAACGATTGGAAACGGCAACAAGACAAAGTGATTGCCCATATTCGGAAACAGGGATATCATGTCACTGAGCAAGAGCCTACAGATGCTGAAAGGCAACAGTATGCATATATAGCGCAGGTAACAAGATCTAAAGGATACAATGCGCAAAAAACCAATATGGACTTGCAGGAAGCAAAGAAAGTAGTAGCTGCGGTGCAGTCAACAACACGGGATAAAATAGTATTGATACCCGGTTTTGGTGGAAGCCTGCCGTTGTACATATTTGAAAAAGTCCTTGCCGCAAAAACCATTTCTGTTCCTATTGCCAACCATGATAATAACCA
>REAQ01000351.1 GCA_004294195.1 Sphingobacteriales bacterium
TGTTCCTGGCACGCATTGTAAAGGAGAGCCTTGAGAGCAGGGGGTTCTCTGTTTATCTGGAGACTGATGGCGCAAAGGCGTTGACATCGTACAAAAAGATCCAACCAGATATCTGCGTATTGGATGTGATGCTACCCAACAAAGATGGATTTGAACTTGCGGAAGATATCCGGCATTTGTCTGATGTACCGATCTTGTTTCTGACAGCCAAGACGCAGACGGAAGATGTTGTGAAGGGATTTCAACTCGGCGCCAATGATTATATCCGAAAGCCCTTCAGCATGGAGGAGTTGATTGTGCGCATACAACACCTGGTACGGAAGGGATCCGTGCAGCAGGAGCCGGCGTTGCAAGAGATGGTTCAAATGGGGAGTATTCAGTTTGAATTGAATAGACAATTGCTGCGGACAGGTGATGGCGAACGAAAACTAAGTTTCAGGGAGGCAGAATTATTGAAGTTGCTGGTACAGCAAAAAGGACAGATCATTTCCCGGAAAGACATATTAAATCTCTTGTGGGGCAGTGACTCATTTTTTAACTCGAGGAACCTGGATGTATACGTTACCAAAGTGCGCGGCTACCTTCAATCTGATCCAACTGTTGAGATCATCACCGTGAAAGGGGTTGGTTACCGAATGGTATACTAGAACCTTTTCTCCAGTCCATGCTGCAGGGCTTGGAAATATGCTTTTTTATTGAAGGAATACAAGTAAGGTGCTTTATGCGCGCCACCGGTATAGTGCTTTTCTTTTTTATCGAGGATGCCGTAAGAAAGAATTTTGCGATTGAAGTTTGCGCGATCAAGTTTTTTATCGAGGATGGCTTCGTAAATGCTTTGCAGGTTCTTGAGGGTGAATTCACGCGGCAATAAATTATAGCCGATGGGTTGATGATTGATTTTCAGCCGCATGTCCCTGATGGCCGTGTGAATGATCTCTTCATGATCAAACAACAACTCTGGTAAACGATCCAGGTCCCACCAGGAAATTTTTTCGGAAAGATCATCTGCTTTGGGCGTCACTTTTGCATATTCAACAAGCGCATAAAAGCCGATGGTGATAAAACGTTGCAAAAGCCATGAATCATCCGGGACATTAACGCCCATATTGTGCATCGCTTCTCTCAAGTAATTTTCCTTGGTTCTGCTGGTGCTTCCGAATACATGAAACTGTTGCAGGAAGATTTCTTTTAGGCCGGTTCTTTGACTGAGAATTCGTTTTGCGGCCTCTTCCAGTTCCTCCGTTTGTTGGATATGTCCGCCCGGCAGCACCCATTTCTCATTCAATTTGGTCTGGAGCAAGAGTACTTTCAATCTGTTATCGTGGAAACCGATGATGACATTATCTATGCTC
>REAQ01000169.1 GCA_004294195.1 Sphingobacteriales bacterium
GGAATAGGAGTAGAGTTTAACATCATTAAAGATACCATCAGAGTTATTAACCCTATTGAAGGAGGGCCTTCTGAAAAAATTGGAATTAGAGCAGGCGATAGGTTGATAAAAGTGGAAGGTAAAAACGTAGCTGGCGTTAAAATTACGAATAAGGAAGTTTTTGAAAAATTAAGTTTGCTTGATCCCTCTAAAAGCGCTTATTTTGCAGTCCGAATTAAGGAACTCAAAGAAAACTGACATGTCATTACTGTTTTTAATACTGATCATTGTTGCTTCGGCGCTGTTGGGACTTATTGTGTTGATCCAGAATCCAAAAGGTGGAGGTTTATCCGGAAATATCGCCGGTTTCAGCAACCAATTCATGGGTGTTAAGCAAACGACAGATGTGCTGGAGAAAGGCACCTGGATTCTTGCTGGCGTTATTGTTTTTCTGTGCCTGATTTCATCGCTGTTGATTAATAGCCCAAGCACAGACAACAATATGATTAAAAACATCAATACCAATACGGGTACTACAACCACTCCGGTACAACAGGCACCAGCAACCAATACTGCGCCGCTGCCTAGCACTACTACGCCGGCAGCCAAATAATTGAAAATAGCCTCATCTTATACAAAAACCCTGCAATTAGCAGGGTTTTTGGTTATTTTGACCTTTATATATGATCAGGAAATTTTTATTTACGGTTTTACTGTTTCTCGTTGTTTCTGCTGCATTGGCAGCATGGTTTGCACTGGGAAGCACCACCTCCTTTGAAGGCAAGTCGCAGGCCTTGTACATTCCTTCTTCCGGCAACACCAAGGCCTCTGTAATGAAAGAACTGCAAGACAAGAGAATGTTGTCCTCCCCCACCACCTTTTCAATACTTGCGAATGTCCTTGGTTATTGGGATCATATTAAACCAGGAAAATATGTGATTGACAAAGGCACCAGCACACTGGACCTTGTTCGTATACTCAAAAATGGCCGGCAAACGCCGGTAAAACTGGTCATTAATAAATTTAGGACCCGGGAAGACATTGCAGGTTATATCGGCAGGCAAATGGAACTGGATTCTACGGCCATCCTGGATTTCTTCAACCATCCTGACTCTGCAAAAATCCTTGACTTGGATACCAATACCATTGTTACTACCGTCATTCCCAATACCTACGAAATGTATTGGACAACTCCCGCACATAAAGTGATCAGGCGATTGTATGATGAAAGAAATAAATTCTGGAACGAGGAAAGGGAATCCAAATTGAATGTACTCGGTCTGGACAAATCCCAAACCTACATACTGGCTTCTATAGTAGAAGAGGAAACCAATAAGAACGATGAGAAACCGGTAATGGCCAGTGTTTACTTAAACCGCATGAAAAAAGGCATGACTCTTTCTGCGGATCCCACCGTCAAGTTTGCACTGAGGAATTTCGGACTGAAGAGGATCACCATACCACTGATCAGGGAAAGTGCAGCTTCACCTTACAATACGTATATGCACAAAGGCCTGCCGCCAGGTCCCATTTGTACGCCGTCCATTAAAACAATAGACGCTGTGCTGAATGCCGCGCAAACAGACTATCTTTTCTTCTGCGCACGTACAGATTTTTCGGGATACCATAGCTTTGCTTCCAATGAAACTGACCACTTCAGGAATGCAAGGGAATACCAGAAAGCACTGGACAGTTTGCGGATCAAATAACCTGAACCCGTGACCAAATTTGAACGGCTCATCATCACTTCTCCGCCAATTGCTTTCCTGATCAGGAAATCAAAGAAGATTTCCTTGCCCGGATTTGAAGGCCTTCCCTTGTATGATGTTGCCGTATTTTTTTTCCGGCAAACCCAGCAGATCGGTCTGAATGAAAGAGCTGCTGCTATCTCTTTTAACTTCCTGATGGCGATTCCCCCACTGGCTATCGTACTGTTCACAATCCTTTCGCACCTTCCGATGTCAGACAAACTTTATCGGGAAGCTTTGTTGCTGATCAGGCAGATCACACCTGATCAATCCACATATAAAATACTGAAGTCAGTCATGGATGACTTCTTCAAACCAGGAAGTGGCACGTTATCGGTGAGTTTGATCTTTGCCATTTTTTTTGCATCAAATGCAGTGATCACCATCATGCGCACCTTCAATAAATCCATTCTCCATATAGACGTAGAAAAGCGAAATTTTTTTGAAATCCGATATGAGGCAGTGAAGCTCACCATTCTTATCATCACGTTGATTATCGGAACGATGTTGATCATCGTACTACAGGGCAACGTTCTGGGACTGGTTCGTAAATGGTTGTCCATTAAAAACAAATCCCTGGATTGGGTGGTGGAATTACTTCGATTAGGACTTACCTTCTTTATGGTTTTTTTCTCGATCGCATTCATTTATCGTTTTGCGCCTGCGATTGAAAAAAAATGGAAGCTGAGTTCACCCGGCGCCTTGCTGGCTACCTGCCTGATCATTGCCTTTACCTATGTATTTTCTTACTGGGTTAACAATGTAGCATCCTATAACAAAGTTTATGGATCTCTTGGAAGCATCCTCATCCTTATGTTGCTTGTATTTGTCAATTCACTGGTTTTGCTCATCGGATTTGAATTGAATGTATCCATCAATTCTTTGAAGTCTATCGCCAGAAGAAGACAGGCAGAGGAAGGCGCGTGAGTACAAGGGGAAGGGATTAGGGGGAGTGCATAGCTGCGTCTGTAAAGCATCATGAACATTATACGAACTACAAGAATTATATTTGACAAAAGCATCAGAGATGTCCAGACCTTTCATTTTAGCCGAAGCAAATTGGTCTACCGTTCAGCAAACTGCATATGATACAGCTGTGATCACCTGGGGCGCCACTGAGGCACATAACTATCACCTGCCCTATGGTACAGACAATTACCAGGCTTCCTATGTTGCGGAACGCGCAGTGGAAAGAGCATGGTTTAAAGGAGCGAAAGTAGTATTGCTGCCGGGGATTCCTTTTGGCGTAAACACCGGACAGGCAGACATCAACCTTTGCATCAACATGATGCCCTCCACCCAGCTGACCATCCTGAAAGATATCTGCTCCGTTTTGGTACTACATAAAGTTGGTAAGCTGGTGATTATAAACGGACATGGCGCTAACCAATTTGTGGCCATGATCCGGGAGTTGGCAGGCCTGTTTCCACAGCTGTTTATCTCGGTGGTGAACTGGTACCAATCTGCACCTAAGGATGATATTTTTGAACACCCGGGAGATCACGCAGATGAAATGGAAACCATGGATACTGCCGGAGATGGCGCCACCAAGTCGTTCAAGCTGGATGGCTTCAAACAGGGTTGGGCCTGGACGCAGCGGCCATGGTCCAAGATCACCAAAGACACTGGATCCGGAGATCCTTCCAAAGCTACCTTGCAAAAGGGCGAGATCTTTCTCAACCGGACGATCGAAAACATTGGAAATTTTCTCTATGATCTCAGTCAGCAATCGATCGATGAATTGCTTCACTAAGGTACATTTGTGTTCCAATTGATGACATGAGAATTTTAGTAGCGTTTTTATCCGTCCTTGTCTTGCTTCAGTCTACCCAGGCTCAATCAAACTACTCCATTCAGGGAAAAGTCATTAACCAGCAAGGCGAGCCCATCCAGGGCGCTTCTGTAGTGCTGCTCAATGGCGTTAAAGGAACCGTGACAGACGGCATGGGTGCTTTTACCCTCCTTGTTTCCAAGACCGGCACATATACCCTCGCTATCAGTTCAATAGGCTATGCAGAAAAGCTGATGACCGTAATAGCAGGAACTGCTTCAACAACACTAAACATCATCCTTACCCCATCCTCGCAGGTATTGGATGAACTGTTGGTCAGTGCAGAAAAACAAGATGAAAAACTACAAAAAGTTGCATCCGCGATCACTACCATACCTGCCAGGCAGATCCGGGAATACAGGCTTTGGGACATCCGTGAGATCAGCGGCATCGTTCCAAACTTGTATAGTGCCAACTCCGGCGATTACCGGAACGTGACCTCTGTGCGTGGCATCACCACTACTTCTTATGAACAAGCGGTGGCAACATATATTGATGGTGTTAACCAGTTCAGTCTTGACACCTACATCCCTCAATTACTTGATGTAGAAAGAATCGAAATTCTTCGAGGCCCGCAAGGCACACTGTATGGACGAAATGCTATGGGTGGGGTGATCAGCATCATTACCAAAAAACCAACAAATAAGACAGATCTCTATGCCGAGGCCACCATCGGCAATTATAACCAGCAACGATATATGCTTGCGCTGAAAACCCCTTTGATTAAAGATAAACTCTTTATAGGTGCTGCAGGATTGTTTGAAAAAAGGAATGGTTATTACACCAATGCGTTTACTGGTCAGGACTTTGATGCGCAGCAACGGTTCATGGGTAACTACTACCTAAGCTATGTGCCATCAGCCAGGTTTTCAGCAACGCTCAACGTAAAACACTCACACAATGCGAACCAAGGTGCGTTCCCATTGAACGCAGACAAAACCTCCGCACTGGAAGAACCATTCCTGCTGAATCAAAATGCCATCGCTACAATGAATGACAATGTATTGAACACCTCGTTGGTGTTGAAATACAATAGCGGAGCTGTTCGTTTTCAATCCATCAGTGCGTGGCAATCCAATAGCAGAATATATGATGCGCCCATTGATGGCGATTTTTCCACGCTTGATGCCATTGCTATTGTGAATGACTATGGCAACAGCTTCAATAAAGTGAAAGTATTCACCCAGGAATTCAGGTTTCAATCCAGAGATCTGCAAGAACAAAAAATCCGATGGAATGCCGGACTGTTTTTCTTCCACCAAGACAATCCTACCCGGCAAGGCACCTATTTCGGGAAAGATGCCCCTCTCCTGGGTCTGCCGGATTCAGAATTTACCATTATCTCTAATAACCTTGGAAAAAACATCGGAGCTTCAGCATATGGCCAACTCAACTGGTCGCTGACGGAGAAACTGGAATTGATTGGCGGACTCCGTTTCGATTATGAGCAGCGTAAGCTTACCGTTTCTGGTGAGTATGAAAAAGCGGGCAATAGCTTTCCAACACAGGAAGATACCAGTGCAACAGCGAATTTTACAGCGATATCCCCTAAAGCGGGTCTGCAATTCTCCTTCACAACGGAGCGTATGATGTATCTTATTTATAGCAGGGGATATAGAGCAGGTGGATTTACTTCCTTAGGCTCTGATCCAAGTCAGCCTCCGTTAGCGCCTTATGATCCTGAGTTCAGTAACAATATTGAACTGGGATGGAAACAGTCCTGGGATAACCAACGGTATAGGCTGAACGCAAACCTGTTTTACACTTTTGTCAACAGTGTTCAAACGCCAACCCTCATCCTCCCCGATGCCATTACCGTCATCAGAAATGCAGGTAAACTAAATAGTAAAGGAGCCGAACTGGAATTTGCAGCCTCTCCAGTTAAGGGAGTTGAGCTGGTATTGAATGGCGGCCTTACCGATGCCACGTATACAGAGCTTACCATTCCCAAAGACGGACAAGCCGTAGATTTATCGGGGAACAAACAGATCTTTACCCCCGCCTATACTGCCATGGGGGTGGCCCAATACAGCTACCCAATTTCTTCGAAAATCAGATTATCCGCGAGGGTTGAAGTGCGTTTATTCGGAAAGCAGTATTTTGACTTAGCCAACTCCATCAGCCAGGATGCCTACAATCTCCTGCATGCACGCGTTGGGGCTACATTGGGAAAAGCTGATTTCTATGTATGGATGAGGAATTTAGCCAATACCACGTTTATTGCCTACGGTTATGACTTTGGCGGCGTGCACCTGGGCAATCCGAGAACCTTTGGCGCTACTGCTTCCATCAGACTTTAACCTCAATTAATAATCGAGGTAATATTTCTATTTAATTGTATTTCAGCTTTTTAAGATACTGACTTGGGGAGCAACATGCAAATTTGGTGAAAGCTCTAATGAAGGTGGTCCTTGAGTTAAACCCTGCTTTATAGGCTAAGGCTTCCAAAGTCCAACGATGGTAATCTTCGTTCAATAGCAGTTCCTTAAAATATAAAACCCGATGCTGGTTGATGAAATCATTAAAGTTCATCCGATATTCCCTATTGATCAATGCTGAAAGGGTTGGCACATTGATTCCCGTTTTTGATGATAACTCTTGTAGTGAAAACCCATGAGCGAGATAGGGCTTTTGAATGATCATGTACTCTTCAACATGGTGCTTTTGCAACATGGACCTGTCTGTATTAGACAGACCTGCGAAAATTTGGCTGTGGACTGACATAAGCAATAAGTGGTTGGTTGTTAACTGTTCAAACTTAGTGATCCGTATAGCCAAATGCAAGTGTTAACCCAAAACCCGTGTTTAAAAAAGCGAAAATGAAACATTTTGACAAGCCTTAGGGTGCTTTTTCATAAAAACCCGACTTGCAGGAGTGATTTCCATTGCAGAATTTTTAAATCTGAACAGTCTATTCGGGATGTAGCGCAGCCGGGTAGCGCGCTTCGTTTGGCACGAAGAGGCAGCAGGTTCGAATCCTGTGTAAATCCACCTGGTCCAATAAATCACTCTTTCACATAAAGATTTTCGGAGACTGCAATGGAAAGTCCTGGGGCCGGGGTGGTAAACCAAATGCGACCAGCATCATAGTTCAGTCCGCTGGCCAGATCCGTTTTAAGCAATAAAGGACCGTCTGCATCCAGGTGATCCAACATTGGAGACAGATGAATCAAGGCAGATGTGCCGATGGATGACTCATTCATGCAGCCCAACATGACCTGCAAGCCCAGGTTACGGGCTTGTTTGATCATCCGCCGGGCGGGGGTGATTCCACTACATTTAGTGAGTTTGATATTTATCCCGTGAAAATGGTCTTTACACTTTGCAACATCCTGTTCTGCCACGCAGGATTCATCCGCAAAGAGCGGAATTGAGGACGCCTGAAACAGCTTTGCCATTCCTTCCCAGTTATCCTTAGCCAGCGGTTGTTCTACCAATTCCACACCAAGGCCCTCCATAACGGGTATTTTTTCCAAGGCTTGTTCAAGGGTCCATCCGGCATTGGCATCCACCCGCAATGGAGCTTTCGTATGCCGACGCAGTTCAGCGAGCATCTCCATATCGCCATCAAACCCAACTTTCACTTTATACACAGGCCATGGATTCTCTTTCATCTTGGAGATCATCTGCTCAGTGGAATCTATTCCGATGGTATAGTCAGTAAGCGGTGCTTTGGAGGGATCCAACTGCCAAATTTGATACAATGGCTTCCCAATCATTTTCCCCCACAAATCCCATCCTGCCATATCCAGCGCACAAACAAGGAAAGGGTTGCGAGGAAACAGATGGTGGAGAAAATGCCAGTATCGTTCCGGATCGGTAAGCGCAAATTTCTCCAATACAGGTCTTTTAGCTTCAAGATCTCTGATCATGGATTCCACCGTGACCTCATAGTAATTTATCGCCGGGGCTTCACCATATCCCTTGAGTCCCCTCCACTCCAATTCTACCACAAGGGTTGGCTGGTGCGTCTTGGTGCCCTTGGATATCGTGAACGGATACACGAAAGGTAGTGCATGAGAATAGTGGTTCAGTTTCATGCGCGTCCGCTGGCGTTAACCAATAACTTTAATGCTGCAGTGTACTCTTTCTGACGCAGGAGTTCTTCCAATGAGACATGCATTCTATATCGCCAGTAATGTTTCGGATTGGCCGGTACATTGATACGCTCACTATGAGGATCGGGCTTACGCAGTTTTTCATCGATCCCAAACAGATCCTGCACCTGAAATACGCTCCACATCGCAGGAGAATACAAATGTTGGATCACGATGGCCCTATTAATCCAGGCTTCGCAATAAAATGGTGCTTCACCATATTGCCCCAATTCATTGTTGAAGAATCTCTGCGTCCTGGAACGCTCTTCCTCCCACCAACCTCTGATGGTACTCATGTCGTGGGTTGAAGGGGTCACCACACTTAGGTATGGCGCCTCACTAGGATGGAAAAATTCTTTCTTGCTGTCTTTGGGCATACGTTGTATCTCAAGACTTAAGAAGCCGAGTTGCTGCATCACATCCGGCACACATGCAGGTACCATGCCGAGGTCCTCACCACAAATCAACATTTCACTTGCCCGCTTCAAAGCCGGCAACTTTTGCATGGCTTCCTTGCGCCAGAACTCATCCTGCCTCCGGAAGAAATAATCTACATACAAATCCTGTAATTGCTGTTGCGCATAACCGTCCAGGTATTTGTAAGAAAAGGTTTGTTGCATATTGAACCTGAAATGGAAATCAGCGCCCTGAGAGTCTTTATGCTCAAACAGGATCACGTTTGAAATCAGGTCAAACAAACCAAACTTGATCCGCTCATTTTCTTCCACACCGGGTAGCATTGCGAAATGGGACTCAATTTTCTTCTGCGTATTGAACGCCTCTTTCAATGCATAGGTTCCATCTCCATTGGCCAACAGAAAAGGCTTGAACTTCTTTTCATCCGGACCAAACATTTCCCAGAGGATGGCATCATTGATGAAAGGTGTCGTATATCGATTGGCGTCAAAAGGTATATGTCTCTGGTGAAACTCACTAATATGTACCGGAATGGCGGGAAC
>REAQ01000352.1 GCA_004294195.1 Sphingobacteriales bacterium
TGAGTCAGCTTGTCGGGCACGAGCAAGGCTTCCATTTGCTCTTTAGTCAAGATGCCTAAAGACTCGGCAACCTCATCAATCGGTTGGCCCGTCGCAATGGCGGTTTTGGCAATCAACGCAGCTTTTTCGTAGCCAATATGCGGGTTCAAAGCTGTTACGAGCATGAGTGAATTTTCCATGTGTTTCTTTACAACAGGCTCATTTGCTTCGATACCTACCGCGCATTTATCTGCAAACGACACACACGCATCACCCAGCAGGCGGGCTGACATCAGTACATTGAAAGCAATCAATGGCTTGAAAACATTGAGTTCAAAATGTCCATTTGAACCACCAATGCCTACAGCTACATCATTGCCCATTACTTGCGCACACACCATTGTGAGTGCTTCAGGTTGGGTAGGGTTTACCTTGCCTGGCATAATAGAAGAACCCGGTTCGTTGTCAGGAATGATTATCTCGCCTATGCCACAACGAGGTCCCGAACTGAGCATACGAATATCATTCGCAATTTTCATGAGCGAAACTGCAGAACGCTTGAGTGCGCCTGAAAGTTCTACCATAGCATCATGTGCCGCAAGTGCTTCAAATTTATTGGGTGCGGTAACGAAAGGCAAGCCTGTGAGTTCAGCGATTTTTTTTGCCACAAGTACGTCATATCCTTTGGGTGTATTCAAGCCTGTGCCTACGGCTGTGCCTCCTAAAGCCAATTCGCGCACCATCTCAAGTGCATTGCGCAAAGCGCGTACACTGTTCGTGATTTGTTGCACATAACCCGAAAATTCCTGTCCCAAAGTCAAGGGCGTAGCGTCCATGAAGTGGGTGCGTCCTGTTTTTACGATATGCTGGAAGGATTGCGCTTTTTGGTGCAATACATCACGCAAATGCTCCATACCTACTATAGTGTTTTCGACCACCAATTTGTATGCCGCGATGTGCATAGCGGTAGGAAAGGTGTCATTGGAGGATTGCGACTTATTTACGTCATCATTGGGGTGCAAAACCTTCTTTTCATCAAGCAAAGAACCGCCTTGATTGACGTGAGCGCGATACGCCACGACTTCGTTCACGTTCATGTTGCTTTGTGTACCTGAGCCTGTTTGCCAAATAACCAACGGAAATTGGTCATCAAGCACACCCGTTAGGATTTCATCGCAAGTGTCGGCAATCATCTTTGCCTTTTCAGCAGAAAGTACACCAAGTTCGTTGTTTGTCAAAGCCGCCGCTTTTTTCAGGTAAGCAAAGGCGTAAATAATTTCGCGGGGCATAGAGCCTTCCACACCTATTTTGAAGTTGTTGCGACTGCGCTCTGTTTGCGCGCCCCAAAATTTGTCAGCAGGTACGCGCAC
>REAQ01000170.1 GCA_004294195.1 Sphingobacteriales bacterium
GCCTGCCCAGGAACGCTCTCCGCATGTACAAACATGGAAAGCTTTTTATACTGCCTCAGATCAAGTACCAGATTTTTAAAGACGCCGCGCGATTCACCTTCCCGAAGATTACCCAGAACCATACTGAGGGCCTGTTCATTTTGTAAGATATTGATGCCGCCATTGCTCAATGCCTGCACCCTTTCAATGCCGGGTGGGGTGCGATACGGCACGGGTTCTTTCTTGTCATTCTCTTCGATATTGACAGCAGACACATTGAATGTAGTAGATCCGTTCAGGTCAACCGGAGTGTACTGTCCTGCGGTATCCAATTCAAAAGTGAACCTGCGCCAGTTGTTACGTACCAGTTCCAGCTTGGCGAAACGCATCACAGTGGAATCCTCAAAATCAGTTAGGAACATCCGCATGAAACGGATCGATTTAAAATCAGGAATCTCTCCTACACGTCTGTAATACTGAGAAATCGGCACCCGGAACTGATACCAGGTTTGTGATTCTTTGTTGCCATTCGGTAGATCTACGGATACCAATTTTTTATCGATGATAAAATTTTGACCTACCTGCATGGAAGGATGGTTGGCGGGCTTGAAATCTACTTTATACTGGAAGTATTCTTCTGCTTCATTCAGGGTATTGTCCCTGTTCAGGTCTTCATTGTCAGGATACAATGTGAAGGCAGATGCAAACTGAGAATTATTATCCGCCACTGGCGAGTTGCCCTGCGGATTGGTAAACTCTTTATAACGGCCAAGGATACCTGTACTTTGCTGGTCATATAATGGATCACGATAATAGCGGAAATTATCCGTTGATGGATCCACACTCGCTTTCTGGTAAACCAATGATCCTGTGCCAAATCTCGTGGCGAGATCCTGCAGGTACTGTGCCCGGAAACGAATCTCTGCTGAGTCTTCCAAACCATCAAAACCCACATCCTGGAATGGCCTGTCCGCAGGTTCATTGCTGAAACCTGTGGTGACCTGGATCGGATTCAACGGCATGCGCCCCCAGTTAGAAGTTGTAGTTGATGCAGGAATAGAAGGTGTGGGCAATCCATTTTCATAAAAACGCCGCGAGTCTTTCAACACATCTTCAGACACATTACCAAGGTTGATATACATGCTACCACCCTGCGGATTGGTATTTTTAATAAATGGATCCAATACCCAGAAATCGAGGAATTCAATATTCGCTGTTTCAAAATCTGTTTGATCGATGGCTCGCATGATCCCTCCCCATCGGCTCCTCGGGTTCTGCAATTTTCCATTAGCATTCAGGTTTAATGCATCGTAGTTATAAGGTCCTTTGTCTTTCGGATAATAGGCCAGGTCAAAAGTGACGAGCTGGTTTTGTCCGAAATCAGGTGTTCTTTGTGGGAATATCTCTTGTTGCGAAACGGGCCTCACACGGGGGTCAGATAGTTCTTCTAAATCCTTGATCGGGTTATTCGGATTTCTCCTTTCCTGCAATTGCGGTTCAATATTATACCAGGATAGTTTCGCCCTGTTTCTGCCGTAGTTGATGTCGTCAAATAAATTGGCCTCAGGAAACAAAATATTTCCTGAGAGATCTGTAGCTCCTTTCGGCGTAGAGGCCAGTGCCCAGCTGATCAAAGGAAAACGAAGATCGATGCTGGCCTTGGTGCCTTCGAAATCATCCACATACACCAGGCCTTCTGCACCTTTACCAATTTGCGGTGCATGGCCGGGTTTCAATTGCGCAGCTTCTGCAAATGCATTGATGGTAGAAACACCTGTTGGTTTATAAAACGGTAGTTTGCCCAGCCACTTTGTAAGCCTCGGTAATTCATCTTGGTAACTCAAGTCCACACCCAACATTGTATTCCGGATAGGATCCATGCCATATTCCATCTTGGTAAAGAATGGTCGTTCACTTAGACGAACCATCGTACCACCCACTGATAGTTTTCTGTTCACGAGATAATCCCATCGCAATCCTAAATAGGTTCGCTGCTGCACACCGAAGGTGGCGTTGTTTTCATAGTTCACCTGAATAGGTAGATTGGCACGTTTGATGGCTTCATTGATGATACGGATGCTTCCGGAAACGTAATCAATGGTGTAATCAACGTTTTCTCTCAACACTTGTCCCCCTGCCGTTACTTGAACCGATCCCTGCGGAACGTTGTACGCATTCAACGGAATCTCGCCGCTGGCGGATCCACTGGTACGTGCCGATCCCTTGAAGATGAACCGGTTCAGGTTGGCATAGGTTTGGGCGATGGCCTTGATGGTGTCATACAAAGGATAGAAGAGATACTTTTCCCTCAATGCCGGGTTGGAGGTGAATGCATATTCCAGGTCACGTCCAAACGGTTCCAGCACAGGGAACACGATCCTGCTTTGCGGAGACACTACCGTGTATCCTTCAATGTAATCGAACACACCATCCGGCTGTGGATCATTCTGGTTGTTCAATCGGTCCAGGTTAACCAGTGTCAGCAGGGGCACACCGGCCTGGTCACCTTCCGGGAGATATCTTTTCTCACCGGCACTTGGTTCTTCATATAATATATTAAACTGAAAATCCTGGCGTTCCAGGCTTCCATATCCAACAGTGTAAATATTTTTCATCATCAGATCCCAGATCGGCAAACGGGTCCGTGGTGATGTTGCCTTCAACAATTTGAGGAAGAGAATTTTCTGCACACCGGATAGTGAATCCACCGGTACGTCCTGCGAGAACTCACCCACCTGGTACACTTTACCATTCACGGTGTATTGAAACGCTATACCCAACACCTCATCTGGTTGTAGTGTCACATTAAGACTCAGGTAACCGAGTTGCCTGTTGAAGCTATACTGCGTACTGTCCAGTTTGCGTGCAAAGGTTTTTTCAAAATCCTGCACTGGCAACAGTCCAAGGCCGTTGAGTTTATTGACGATGAGGGCCGGGTTCCTGCTATTGGGATCAGAAACGATTTTGCTATACAGGTCGTTTGAATTATTAGTGGGATACTGCCCGCCCTGAGAATTGATGATCGGTGGTTGCTGAAAGGGATTCACCTCGCCCAGATCCATCAGTCCTACCACATCCCTGGTGTCTTTGGTGGTTCCGGTTCTGTTGGTCACCCAAACTTCCAGTCGCATGATCTGGATCTGCGAGTTGATAAACGGAGCGTTGGCCATCGCCTTATTATAGTTCTCCCGGAAATACTGCGCCATCAGGAAGTGTCTGTTCTCCTCATAAGCATCAGCCTTGATGTTGAACTGCTGGGTGTTGTTGCCGCCTTGCACGTTGATGGATTGGCGTTGGGAACGCTGGCTCGCAAAGATGCCCGTTACCCAAAGCTTACCAAACTGCATCTGCGTTTTAATACCAAACAGCTGCTGCGCACCGGGGATCAAAGTACCCTTGGTGGCAAATGAAGTATTGCCGATCTCGATCTTCTTAAAGATCTCATCCTGGCTTCCGGTATAGTCGAGTTTTAACTGGTTCTCAAAATCAAAAGTGCTTTGTGTGTTGTAGCTGATCGGCATCTTGAGCTTATCGCCGATATTACCCACCACGTTCAGGTTGGCATTCATGTCGAAATCAAAACCACCATTCTTCCTTGCCCTCTCCGGAAGGGTTGGGTTCTTGATGTTCTGACCCTGATAGCCTACGCGGAGGTTTACTTCCCCCTGCGGCCGGATGTCTACCTTGCCTTTGCCGAAGAGACGATTGAAGAGACCATCGTGCATCTCCAATTTGGGTTTCTGGGAATGCTGGTTGAGCAGGCTGATGGTATTGGCCCGGTCCCGGAAATAATCCGCCTCCATCTGCCTGTTGCGGATGCGGGCATACTCCTCAAAGGTCAACGCCGTAGGTTTGCGATAGTATTTGTTGCCGATCTTTTCGTAGATGTAGTACATCTTCGTTTCCGGATCATAGACCACTGAATCACGGATATTGGAAGGGTCCTTGAGGTTGAATGGATTTCTGTTAGTGTAGGTGTATTTATCTCCCCGGCGGTCCTGGATGGGGAACCTTAATGAATCGTTACCGGTCACCGCCGTGTCTACCGGGTTGATCAGTGCCTTACTGGTGCTGTCAGGCACGCGTTTACTGCTATCACTGGGTTGCTGGGCATGCACGGAGAGGCTGCCTGCGCAAACAGTGAAGAAAACAAAACAGGTAAGAAACAAAAATACTGACCTTGTCGGCAATGTCCTTTTTGTTGGTAGCGTAGAGTTGACTCAAATAGACTGTAAGGCTTTTTTGATCAGTTGTTCAAGATTATAATTGCTATTGCCGCTTAGCGCTTTTTTAATGGCTCCTTCAGCAGCAGGTTTTGGTATGCCCAGGGCTTGTAAGGCATTTAACGCATCCTGCTCTAAAGTATTGTATATGAGGCCCGAATTAACGTTTTGGCTATCCAACTTACCCAGTTTATCCCTCAACTCCAAAACAATTCTTTCGGCCGTTTTTTTACCGATGCCTTTGATCCCTTCCAGCTGCTTGGTGTTACCCGCCAGGATGGCCAGCTGGATCTCCTCCGGCTTCATGGAAGACAACATCATTCTGGCCGTTGCTGCACCCACCCCACTGATGGAGATTAATTTTACGAACATCGATTTCTCGTCCTGGTCAAAGAAGCCATAAAGGGTGTGTCCGTCTTCCTTGATCTGGAGATGAGTGTAAAGGGTTCCCTTTTCCAGGCTGTTGATTTTTCCATAGGTGTGAAGAGAGATATTCACTTCATACCCCACGCCCTGTACGTCAACATAGACCATAGCAGGCGATTTGTAGGCGAAGGTTCCCTTCAGGTAGGCGATCATGGACGCAAAAGTACGGCCAGAAAATGAAAATTGCCGTTCCACAAGCGGAAACAACGGTCAATAATAAAAATATTAGTTTTGTGGCCGATAACATTCATGCATGAGAACAAAGATCACCGCAGCCATTACCGCCGTAGGCGCCTATCTGCCACCCGATAAACTGACCAACGCCGACCTGGAAAAACTGGTAGACACCAACGACGAATGGATAAGGAGCCGCACCGGTATTGAGGAGCGCAGGATCCTGAAAGGCGAAGGCCTGGCCACTTCAGACATGGTGGTGCCGGCGGTGAAGATGGTGCTGGAGAAAAGAGGGATCTCTGCAGAGGACATCGATTGCCTCATTGTGGCTACCGTTACGCCGGATATGATGTTCCCATCCACGGCTAATGTGGCTTGTCATAAACTCGGCGCAAAGAATGCCTGGGGATTTGATATCCTGGCGGCCTGCTCCGGCTTCCTGTATGCACTGACCACGGGTGCTTCCCTGATTGAAAGTGGCCGTTACCGCAGGGTTGTTGTGGTGGGGGCCGATAAAATGAGTTCT